>JBEKNX010000005.1:0-31292 GCA_049522375.1 Acidimicrobiales bacterium
ATGTCCATCCCCGTTTTGCCCAAGGGACGGGTAGGTAGAGCCATGTTGGACGGGCCTCCTTCTAGTGGCCCACCAACCGGCGCAGGGCGGGAAGGGCCAGGGCTAGGGTCGAACGGTCATCGGGGTCGAGCTCGGCCAGGCGGACAGCCAGCCAGGCGTGTTTCTTGTCACGCTCCTGGGCCAGCGCCGCCCTGCCTTTCTCGGTGATGATTATTACGCACTGGCGGCCGTCGTGGGCATGTGGCCGGCGGCTCACCAGGGCTTCCGCCTCCAGGGCGGCGAGGACCGGGGTCACCGACGGCTTGGCCACCCCCTCGTGCTCGGCCAGTTCGGTCGGGCTGAGCGGGCCTTCGTGGTCCAGGACGGCCAGGGCCGACTGCAGAGGATGGGCCAGCCCGTCGGCGGAGGCGTGCCGGCGCAGCAGGCGGACCAGCCGGGCCAGCACGAACCTCAGTTCGGCGGCGATCTCTTCCGGCTGGGCACCGGCCCCGGCGGCGGGGGGCACCGGGGGGAGGAGCTCGTCTGGCGCCCCTTGGACCAGGGCCGGACCGGTCAGGATATTCGGGGCACCCAAAGCTTCGGCGTAGGTTACCATAGTAGTTAGTTTACCTAACATACGGCTTCGGCGGGGCACAGCTTCGGCGGAGCAACGAATCGACGAGGTGATGATGGCGACGACGATCGCACGACGGCTGCCCCCGGCGGGCGCTGCTCCGGCGGGGGTAGAGGGGGACCACGACCGGTACAAGTGGGTCGCCCTCTCCAACACCACCCTCGGGGTGCTGATGGCGACGATCAACCAGTCGATCCTGCTCATCGCCCTGCCCGACATCTTCCAGGGGATCAAGCTCAACCCGCTGGTCCCGGCCAACACCGGCTACCTGCTGTGGATCTTCATGGGTTACATGCTGGTCATGGCGGTGCTGGTGGTGAGCCTGGGCCGGGTGGGCGACATGTTCGGGCGGGCGCGCATGTACAACCTGGGCTTTGTCATCTTCACCTTCTTCTCGGTCCTGCTCGCCGTCACCTGGATGCAGGGTACCGCCGCCGCCCTGTGGCTCATCGCCTGCCGGATCGGCCAGGGCCTCGGCGGTGCGTTCCTGCTGGCCAACTCGTCGGCCATCCTGACTGATGCTTTCCCATCCGACCAGCGCGGCCTGGCTCTGGGCATCAACAACGTCGCCGCTATCGCCGGCTCGTTCATCGGGTTGGTGGTGGGCGGCCTGCTCGGCCCGGTGTCGTGGCACCTGGTGTTCGTGGTCTCGGTGCCCTTCGGCGTCTTCGGCACCATCTGGGCCTATGCCCGGCTGCGGGACCAGGGCATCCGGACACCGGCCAAGGTGGACTGGTGGGGCAACACCACTTTCGCTTTGGGGCTGATCTCGTTGCTGGTGGGCGTCACCTACGGGATACTCCCGTACGGGGGCCACTCGATGGGCTGGACGAGCCCGACCGTTATCGGCGCCCTGGTCGGCGGCGTCGTGCTGCTGGGCGTCTTCCTGTTCATAGAGACCAAGGTGCCCTCGCCCATGTTCCGCCTCTCGCTTTTCCGCACCCGGGCTTTCTCCGCCGGTAACTTCGCCGGTCTCCTGGCCGGTCTGGGCCGGGGCGGCCTGATGTTCATGCTGATCATCTGGCTGCAGGGGATCTGGTTGCCCGAGCACGGCTACAGCTTCGCCCGGACGCCGTTGTGGGCCGGCATTTACATGCTTCCTCTGACGGCCGGGTTCCTCATCTCGGGCCCGCTCGCCGGGCGCCTGGCCGACCGCTTCGGGGCGCGCCCTTTCGCCACGGCCGGGATGGTGGGCGCGGGGACGACGTTCCTGCTGCTCGAGGTCCTGCCCACCAACTTCGACTACTGGGCCTTTGCCGCCTTGCTCCTGGCCAACGGCCTGTCGATGGGCCTGTTCGCCGCGCCCAACCAGACCGGCATCATGAACTCGCTCCCGCCCGACCAGCGGGGGGCGGGCGCAGGTATGGCCGCCACGTTCACGGCCTCGTCGATGGTGCTCTCCATGGGGATCTTTTTCAGCCTCATGGTCGTCGGCCTGGCGGCGACTTTGCCCCACGCCCTGTTCGCCGGGCTCACAGCTCAGGGCGTACCGGCCGGCGAAGCGCTACGCATCTCGCACCTGCCCCCGGTCGGCAGCCTTTTCGCTTCGTTCCTCGGTTACAACCCCGTCCAGACCCTGCTGGGGAGCACGCTGGCCCATATGGCGCCGGCCCGGGCCGCCTACCTGAGCGGGCGGTCGTTTTTCCCGCAGCTCATCTCCGCCCCGTTCCGGTCCGGCCTGCACGAGGCCTTCGACTTCGCCGCCGCCGCTTGCTTCGCCGCCGCCGTGGCGTCCTGGCTTAGGGGCACGAAGTACCACCACGGCCAAAGCGAGGTCCGGCTCGTGACGGTCAACGGTGCTTCAAGCGCGGCTGCGGGCAGTGCCGCTAGCGGTGCTCGGCCCTGGGCCGGCGCAGCGCGGCGATGACCCCGAGGTCGATGATGCCGAAGAAAGCCCCCAGCCCGATGAGCGAGTACTCCGCGTACGGCGGGGTAACCAGGTAGATCGGTGCAACGATGAGGAACACGGCGATGCCGAGGACGAACAGGTGCTGTAACGCCTCGTCACGCCCCATGGGTCTCATGGCCATCCTCGCAGGTTAGCGGGCCCGCTCGATGGCGAGGGGGCGTAGCACCGCCTCGCCCAGCCGGTCCGAGGCGTCGAGGTCCACCGCCATGACGATGGCCCATTCGCGAAAGCCGGCGGGGTCGTCGAGGACGAGGCGCGCCCGCCAGAGCCGCCCCTCTTCTCCCAACTGCCACAGGTCCGGGCCCCGGGCGTCGGCGCCCGTGCCGATGCCGGGGTGCTCGGCGAAGTAGGGCTGAAAAGCCGCCTCCCAGCGCGCCGCGTCCCAGCCCTCGCCCTGGTCGAGCTCTTCTAGCGCCCGCCAATCGCGCCGGGCGGCGAGCTCGGCCCGCCGGAAGGCGGCGTTCCGCACCATGACCCTGAAGGCCCTCGTATTGGCGGTGAGGGCAGGTGCTTCGTCATGCCCGCGGGCGACGGGCCGTTGTCCCCGGGCGGCGGCGTCCTGGAGCTCGGCGGGGTGGCTCAACATTTCCCACTCGTCGAGCAGGCTCGAGTCGACCTGGCGGACGATTTCCCCCAGCCATTCGGTTATGTCGCGAGACGTCGCCGATTTGGTGTCTTCGGGGACGTTTTGCACCAGGGCCTTGTAGGCGTCGGAAAAGTACCGCAAGAGCAACCCTTCCGAGCGGGCGACGCCGTAGTGGGCGACGTACTCTGAGAAACCCATCGAGCGCTCGTACATGTCCCGCACGATCGACTTGGGCGCTACGTTGTAGTCGCGCGCCCACGGGTGGCGGACGCGGTAAACATCGAAGACTTCGTAAAGGAAATCGGCCAGTGGTTTGGGGTACTCGACCTCCCGGAGGACCTCCATCCTCTCTTCGTACTCCACGCCTTCTTCCTTGAGGCGGGCCAGGGTCTCCGTGCGGGCGCGTTCGAGCTGGGCGGCCAGGACCGGCCAAGGCCCTTCCAGAGTGGACTCGACCACCGAGACGACGTCCAGTTCCCAGTCGGGCGAAGACTCGTCCAAACGAGGGACGGCTTCCAGCACGAACAGGCTGAGGGGCTGGTTGAGGGCGAAGTCCTCCTGCAGCTCGACGGTCACTCGCACCCGGCGCCCGAGGTCGTCGGGCTCGGCCAGCCGCTCGAGCACGCCCGCCCCCACCAGTGAGCGGTACATGGCGATGGCCTGGTGGACGTTCCGTCTCCGAGCCGGCCGGGGGTCGTCGTTGTCCGTCAGCAAGCGCTTCATGGCGCCGCAACCGTCCCCGGGACGGTCGAGCACCTCGAGCAGCATGGCGTGGGTGACCCTGAAACTGGACGCCAGTGGTTCGGGCGGCGAGGCCACGAGGCGGTTGAACGTGCCCTCGTCCCAATGCACGAAACCCTTGGGCGGCTTGGCCTTTACCACTTTGCGCCGCTTGCTGGCGTCGTCACCGGCGCGGGCCAGCGCCCGGTCGTTCTCGCTCACGTGCTCAGGTGCCTGGGCCACGACGCTGCCGGCCGAATCGAAACCGGCGCGGCCGGCCCTCCCCGCCATCTGGTGGAACTCTCGTGCCGACAGCACCCGGCTCGTGGTGCCGTCGTATTTCGACAGCGCGGTGAAAAGGACTGTCCGGATAGGGACATTTATCCCGACGCCCAGCGTGTCCGTGCCGCAGACGACTTTCAGGAGCCCTTCTTGGCACAGCCTCTCCACCAGCCTCCGGTAGCGCGGGAGCATCCCGGCGTGGTGCACGCCTATCCCGTGGCGCAGGAGGCGGGACAAGCTTTGGCCGAACCCGCTGGCGAAGCGAAAACCGGCGATAGCACGGCCGACTAGGTCCCGCTCGGCGCGGCTCGTTATCTGGGCGCTGGTAAGCGCCTGGGCCCGCTCGACGGCCGCCTTCTGAGTGAAGTGGACGGCATACACGGGGCTGAGCCCTTCGGATATGAGCTCGGCCAGGGTGTCGTGGACCAATGTCCGGGCGTAGCGGTAGTCGAGCGGCACCGGGCGCTCGGCCGAGGTGACGACCGTCGTCGGTCGCCCCGTGCGCCTCTCGAAATCGGCGACGAAGCGGGTGACGTCGCCCAGGGTGGCCGACATGAGGACGAACTGCGACCCGCGCATCTCGATGAGCGGTACCTGCCAGGCCCACCCCCGGTCGGGGTCGGCATAAAAATGGAACTCGTCCATCACGACCTGGTCGACGGGAGCAGCATCGCCATAGCGCAGGGCCACGTTGGCCAGCACCTCGGCCGTGCAGCAGATCACCGGTGCGCCCGGGTTAATCGAGGCGTCGCCGGTGAGCATGCCGACGTTGGCGGTCCCGAGCTCGGCGCAAAGCTCAAAGAACTTCTCCGACACCAGGGCCTTGATAGGGGCGGTGTACCACGAGCGCTTGGCGCTCGCCAGGGCGGCCAGGTGGGCGCCCAATGCGACGAGGCTCTTGCCTGAGCCGGTCGGCGTGTTGACGATCACATGGTCACCGGCCAGGACAGAAAGGAGCGCCTCTTCCTGGGCCGGGTAAAGGCGGAGGCCCTTGGCGGAGGCCCAGGCGGTGAACGTCTCGAGGACCTCGTCGGGCCCGGCGGCGGCGTCCGGGCCAGTGGCCGAACGCAAGTGTTCCAGAAGGGATGTCATCGCCGAAAAGGGCCTCTGGCAGCCTTATTTAGGATGGCGCCCGGACGCCGGCTACCGGCGCCGCTGCCTCCCGGGACCAGGAAAGCCTACCAACCGGCCCGCCGACCTGGCATACTACCGACGAACCCCTAGTGAAAGGGCCATCGTGAGCAATTACGACCCGAACGCACCCGGCAGCCAGCAGCCGTGGGGTGCACCGCCCCCTGGACAGCCGCCCGCCAGCGACTGGGGTGCGGCCCCAGGCGCGGGGGCACCGGGCCAACCGCCTTACGGTGGTCAGCAACTGCCCCCCTACGGCCAATTCGGTTCGCCACAAGCCAACTGGGCGCCGACCGCGTTCCCGACGGGCGAGCTGGCCCTGTGGCCGCAACGTGCCCTCGGATGGGTGGTGGACTGGGCCATCGGGGTGGTCCCCTACATCGTCCTGTACATACTGACGGCGGCAACGGGCACGATCTTTTTCTCGTTGATCGGCGCACTTTGGGCCCTCGTCGTCGCCATTTTCCTCGCCATTCAGGTCGGCCAGTACGGCTCCACGCCGGGCATGCGCCTGGCCGGCCTCAAGTGCGTCAAGGCCGAGACGGGCCAGACGATCGGGGCCGGGTTGGGTTTCGTCCGGGGCCTTATCCATGCGGTGGCGTCTTGGTTGTGCTTAGTCCCGTTTATCATCGACATGCTCTTCCCGCTCTGGGACGCGCAACGCCAAACTCTGGCTGACAAGATAATGGGGACTGTGGTGCTCAAGGTCCCGCCCGAAAGCTTCAGCATCACGCCCAAAACGACCCGGTAGGGAGCCGGCGCTCTTGTTGGAAGCCAACGCCCGTCGGCGGTTGGGCGTCGTCCCGCCGTCGCTGGCCCCGGCAGTGACGGCGGCCGGGCTCGTTGCCGCCATGACCGTAGTGGCGTTGCGGGACCCCTTCCAGCACCACCTCAGCCCTCCTTGCCCCTTTCATGCTCTGACCGGCCTGTGGTGCCCGTTCTGCGGGGGAACGAGAGCGGTTTGGGCCGCGGCGCACGGGCAGTTCGGGCTCATGATGCACGCCAATGCCCTTTTTCCCGCCATGGTCCTGGCCGCCGCGTGGGGATGGTTGTCATGGCTGGGCAAAGCCACGGGCTGGTGGACGTGGCCGTCCCCGAACACCCGGCTGGTGGGCTGGACGTTCGCCGGGCTGCTCGTCGCTTTCACGGTGTTGCGGAACGTACCGGGCCTGGCCTTCCTGGCCCCTCCCGCCTTGGCTTGAAGCGAAGAAGCCGCTGAAGCTCAGCTAATCTCTCTCGGGTATGCGTAGACGAGTGACGACGACGGTTTTCGGCCTGGCTGCGGCTGCGCTGGCGATGGGAGGCTGCGGCGTTTCGGTGGCTGCGGGCGGGAGCAACGCCGCCACTCACCCGGCCTCGGGCATCTGGGTATCGCCCACCGTGGGCGGAGGCCCCGTGTCCGGCAGCCCGCCGCCCAACGTTGCTTTCCAGCCGCCGGCGAGCGCGCCTCCTGCGGCCCTACCGGCCGGGCTCACTTCCACCGTCAACGACATCCAGCACGTAGTGACCGGTGGTTGCTGGGACAATGCCCACTCGGGCAGCGTCTACGGCGCTTATGACCAGCTCTTCTGGTGGCAGGGCGACTGCGGCGACACCTTCGGCCAGATGGCCGTCGAGCTGTACCCGAGCGCGGACGCGGCCAAGGGCCAGGCCCACCACCCTGTGACGTCGGCCGTCCTGGCCCGTTACATCGACGGCCCCGTGATCGTCGACGTCTACACCAGTGCTCCGCTGTCCGTGCTCTCGCAGCTCGGGGCGGTCAAGGGGTTGCAGGCGGTCCCCGGCTACGGCGGCTAGAGGCCCGGTGCCAGGGCGCCCGCTCTGGCCGGCGCCGCCAGGCGCTTCGAGGCAGACGCTGTCGGCCGCTCAGGCCAGGCGGGAGATGTCGCGGCCCATGAGGCTCGCCACCATCGCCATGACCACTAGGTAAAGCGCCGCCGCCACCCAGCGCCAGCGGTGGTCAGCCTTGAAGAACCGCCGGATAGCCCGGACATCGAAGACCAGGGCCACCGCCCCAACGGGCAGGCCGATCGCCGGCCCGATCAGCGGGAGCGTGCCGACCCAGGGGGCCAGCACCGGGAAGACGATGTAGCTCAAAAGGCACCGCGTCGCCGACAACGCGATCGAGCTACTGAAGAGATTATGGACGTCCTGTCCCGAGGCCGGTTCCCGGATGCGCAGCACCCAGCGGGCGAAGCGGTCGGGCGCTCCTCGCTGTTCGGTCACGGGGGGCGAGGGTCGTTCCGCCACCGTCAGCGGGCCGAGATCCCCGAGGGCGAGCTCGGGCCGCGCACTGGCGCCGTTGAGCTCGACGGTCTGGTTGGCGGCGCCGTCCACGGTGCCAGGTTACAGGGTGTGTCGCCAAGCGACCCGTGGTCGGTGGGTGGTCTCAGGTGGTGGCGGCGCCGGCGGGCCCGGCCCCGTTGGTGACAGGTTTGCCTGATGGTGCCACCACCCACCAGATGCCGCCGTACGTCTCGACGCCTTGGCCCGTGACCATGCCCGGGCTGGTGTCGTCCTGATAGGTGTAAAGGGCGTGCTTGGCGTAAAGCACCTGGCGGACCCCGTCGCTGCGGGCATATGTCGACAACAGGGCCGGGTTGACACCGGGGCCGGCCCCGAGCCTGCCCTTGGCGGCCAGGGGTGGCCACACGATGGCACATGAGCCGATGCAGTTGCTGCCGCCCGGAGGGTCGGAGGTGAGCAGGTACAAGGTGATCCCGGAGGACGTGACCAGGATCCGGCCCAGTCCTTTTATCGACCTCAACGCCACGGTCGAAGACGAGGCCGACGGCACCGTCCCGTTCGGCCCGCCGGCCAGGCCCTGACCCCCGCACGATGCCAGGCCGGCGACGCCCAGGGCGAGCGGCGCCAGCCAGGCCGCCCGGGGCCGGGGGACGGCCCGGGGCCGGGGGACGGCCGTGGGCCTGTCGGCGGTCCCGACGGCCATCAGGCGGACCGGGGCCGGCGGAGGAAGACTTCCTGCGCCACGGTGGCCACCAGGGCGCCCCCTGGCGAGAAAACGCGTCCCTGGGTGAGGCCCCGCGAGTCGCGCAGCGACGTGCTGGACGCTTCGAAGAGCAGCCACTCGTCGGCCCGGAACGGCCGGTGGAACCAGATGGCGTGGTCAAGGCTGACCGGCCGCCAGGCCTGCTCCGGCGAGCACTGGACCTCGTGCAAAGCGCCTGCCAACCAGGCAGGACCACTGTCGGAGGCATAGGCCAGTGCGGCGGCGTGCATCGACGGTTCGGGGCCGAGGTCCTCCAGGATCCTGAACCAGCTGCAGGCGGACTGGGCACCGTCGCCGAGGCCCTGGAACGAGCCGTCCACGAGGCGCATTTCGAACAGCTGGCTCCAGCTCACCTCTTTGCCCGCTTCAGGGCTGCCGACCTGGGGAGGCTCGGCCAGCTGGATGTCCATGGTCGCGCTGCGCACGTCCTGGAAGGACGCCGACATGTTGAGGATCGCTCCGGTCGACTGGCGCGCCACGACCTGGCGGGCAACGAAACTGTGCCCGTCCCTCAGGCGTTCCACCTCGAACCGGACCGGTTCGTCGGGGTCGCCCACACGCAGGAAATAGGCGTGCAGCGAGTGCGGCACGTGGCCCGGCTTCACCGTCAGGTCGGCGGCCCGCAAGGCCTGCGCGACTATCTGCCCGCCGTAAAGGCCTTCCCAGGGGTACCTCGGACCGGCGCCCACGTAGGTGTCGGGCCCGTGAGCAGCGAGGTCCATCATGGCCCGGAACTGCAAAGGGATGTCGGGCCTCTCAGGAATTGTCAAGGCGTGGGAACACACTTTGCTCGAGCACGAGCTTTATGCCTGCCGCGATCGGTATGGCCACCAGCGCGCCGATTATGCCGAGCAGTGCACCTCCGATGATGACGGCGAGGACGGTCACGACAGGCGACACGTTGACAGCCTGGCGCATGACCCGCGGTACGAGCAAGTAGTCCTCGATAAAACGGTACGCCACGTAAAAGGCGGCGGTAGCAATTGCGGTCGGCAGGGACACGGCCAGCGCCACCAGGCTGACGATGATCCCGGCAACCGTCGAGCCGACCACGGGCACCAGGTCGAAGAGCGCCACCAAAAGGGCGAGGAGTATCGCGTAGGGGATGTCGAAGATCGTCGCCCAAACGAAGGTGCCCACGCCGGCGACGAGCGACGTGAACAGGTTGGCGAGCAAGTAACCGCCCACACCGGCCAGCACGTCGTCGAGCAGGAGCGAGAACCGCTCCCGCCGGCTGTGGGGCACGAGGTGGACGCTGAACCTCTTGATGGACGGCAGCGCGGCCAGGAAGTAGACGGTGAGGACGATGACTACCAGGAACGAACTGACGGCGCTCAGCACCTCTTTGCCCGCTCCGAGCGCACCGGACGCCAGGCCGTTGGTCAGGCTCTTGCTGCCCGTACCGCTCAGGTAGTAGCTCAAGTGGAGATCCCGGGCCACGCGCCCGACGGTGCCTTTGCCGGAGCCGATCTGGGCGCGCCACTTGGGCACCTGCGTGGTCAGTTCGTTGATCTCGTGCTCCATGGGCGAGATGGCCGAATAAACGAAGGCGGCCACGACGCCGGCAGCAACCAGGACGACAAGGAGCACGGCGACCGAGCGGCGCACGCGGTGCCGGGTGAAAAAGCCGACCACCGGTTCCAGCCCGACGGCGATGAACAGGGCCAGGAACACCAGGACCAGAGTGCTGCGGACGGAGTAAACGGCGGCCCCGAGAGCTAGGGCCAGGAGTACCCCGATGCTGGCCACAAAGCCGACGACAAAAGAGCTCTGCCTGTCGAACGGGCGGCCCAACCGCCGGGCGGCGCGCATGCGGGCGCGGTCCTCGCCCGGCCCCCGGCCCGGGAGCTCGGTCGTGATCGTCCGCTCCGAGGTCCCGTCGGCCGGCGCCGTCCGGTCCCTTCCCGGCCGGTCCCTTCCCGGTCGGTCAAGCATCGATCATCCGTTGTCCCCCCGATGGTACGTAGCGCTTGAGTTCAAAACGGCTGGGCAGTTGCCGTGGTCGGCCCCTAGTACCGACAGCTGGAGCCGGAGATCACCAGGGTAGGCGGTCCGCAGCTCGGTCCAGCCACCGGGTGCCCGCATCAGGCAGGCGTAGCCACGCCCTGTCCCCGAAAGGTCCCAGTACGGCGACCAACGTAGCTTGACCACGCTGGTGCCGCTAGTGGAAAAGCGGACGAGCACAGAGCGGGGACTGAGCGCCACCACCCGTGCCGGCCCGCTGGCCAAACCCAGGCCTCCCATGACTTCCCACAGCTCCCAGCCATCGCCGTGCCAAACCGGCCGTAGGCCCGGCACCTTGCCGGAGCGGAGCAGGTCTGCTTCGGACGTGGCCGCGTAATCGAGCGGGGCGTTGGCGAGGGCAACGTAACAGACCCCATTGGCGAGGAGCCAAGACCGGTACCTGGAAGCGCTCAAAGGCCCCGTTCGGTAGAAAATGCCGTCGTAGGCCATGTCCAGTTGTCGTTCCCATCCCCGGGCCAGGCTGAACTTGGGAGCCAGATAAGCCGACTCCCAATGGTGGGCGGCGGGGGGGACCTCGACCCGGACCGGCGCGCCTTTGCTCAGTACGGTGAGCTCGGCGATCAGCGGTTGGTAAAACGCCGCCACGCTCGAGCGCCCGTCCGTCGCGCCCCCGAGGGCTTCGGCCATCGGCCCCCAGTCCCAGGCGACGAGCAGGGCGAGGACCACCGTGGCGGCCGCGGTCACGGAGGGCCGGTGCCGGCCGGCGCCGCGCTCCCCGGGACGGTCCGGCCGGGACAAACCCAGCCGGGGCAAACCCAGCCGGGGCAAGTAGCAGATGACCAGAGGCATGCCGATATATGCAGCCAGACGGACGTCGTTGTCACCCATCTGGGTGGGCACCACGAACAACGCCACGCTCGTGGCGCCGTAAAGCAGCGCCCCCACCCGCAAGACCGCCGGCGTGCCGAGCAGAGGGCTGGCGATAACGGCGGAAATGGCGAGCACAGCCACAAGATCGCCGAACGGGAACGGGAAATACCCGGCCCCGGGGAAAAGGAGCGGTAGAGCTGCCGTGCTCGCCATGACCATCGTGGCGGCCCCGATTTCCCACCGGGCTCGTCGAGCCGAGCGCGGCAAACCCGTTACGGCCATGGTGAAAAGCGCCAGGGACAGGAACGACCCGACGACGGGGGTCGTGAGCGCGGCCAGTACCCCCAGCACGGGCCCACCGAACAGGACCATGGCGTCAGACAGTTTGCTACGCTGCCGGCCCGGGTAGCGGAGGTGAGCGAAACACGCCAGGCAGGCGAGGGCGAGCGCCTCGCCGGTCAGAGTGGGGAGCTGCCCGATGGCGACCGCGATGACCGTCGCCACGGCGAAGTACCAGCTGCCGGCCGGCCGCCTCCCCAGGGCGGCCGACACCAGCCGGTCGAAACATGAAGCGGCCCCGGCCGACGACAGAGCGGCCAGCGGCCATAGGCCCAGGTAAGCGGCGGCGATGGGGTAAACGAGGCTGTAGTTGAGCGGGTAGGTACCCCCGTACCAGCCCGGGTCCCAGTCGATCACGCCGAAATGGGCGACCTGGCCGGACCGGTAAATCTGAGCGGCCCAGTCGGTGCCGCGCCAGCCGGCGACGTAGCAGACCAGGCACACGGCCACGGCGACCAGTGCCGGGCCGCCGGCCCTCAGTGCGGGCGCGAACCATGCCTGCCCGGCCGGCGAGCGGGGCTTTACAGCGTCCCGCCTTCAAGTTCGGAGAGCGGCAACTCGTTGGTATGGGCGGCGGCTGGCGGGACCAGGGCCACGCGCTCGCCGAAATGGCCGAGGTAGACGTCGACGCTCAAGGTGGTCGGGAGCTGATTGGCCAGCGCCGCCTGGGCGGGACTTGGGAAGCGCGGCTCGGTCCCGAGTACGACGCCCGCCTCGAGTTCCACCAGCCGGTCCCGGTTGTCGAGCCATACATAAACGGGGATCTGGGCCGGCCGAGGGTGGGCGATCTGGGCCAGGAGGCTCACCAACCCAGCCCGTAGGGCACCGCCCTGGGCAGCGGACGCGAGCTCGGTGGTCGAGTAGTCGAGACGGTACTCGGTTGCGCTCACCCCGTCGAGGTCCCTCGGCCCCAGCCTGGTGGTGCTGGCCGGGGCCGACCGTAAGAGGTCGAGGTCAGGGGCGGGGTCGACGGCCATGAGCACTGACCCTTCCGGTGCGGGCCCGGTCCTCAGCACGAACTCAGCCCAGGCCTTGCCCCCGTTGGCGGCCCGGGCCGAGGCCGGGACCTCGAGGTAGAGCCGGTCCCCGCGCAACAGCTCCTTGAGGTTGACGCCGGCTTCCTGCACGGCCAGGGCGAAACCGGGGACAACCAGGTCCACCGCGCCCTGCGCGGTGATGTACGTGCCCGCTCGGGGCGCGGCGATGTGGAGGTCGACGGCTGTCTGCGCCGTTTTCGCCGACACTGTCCTGGCGTAGACGTCCTCGACGTCCAAAACTCGCTCACGCGTCCCGCAGCCGCTGGCCCCCCCGAACAGGACCGCCGCCGCCAGGGCGCGGGCAACCAGGGCGCGGCCGTTCACCTCTCTCCCCAACGTCCCCGGTGCACCACCTGGTCCAGGCCCTTGCGGGGGCGGTAAGCCGACAGGGACGGCCTGTCGTCCGGGCTCGGCCAGCCCACGGCGACCGCGCCCAGCGGCTCCCACTCGGGGGGCACCTCGAGCTCGGCCAGGAGGGGAGCGGCCGGTTTGCGCAGGGCGAAGAAAAGCACGCCCAGTCCTTCTTGGGCGGCACCCAGCAACAACAACATGGTGGCGAACGCCGTGTCCACCAACCAATAGGGCACCGCCCATTCGTCAACTCGCCCTGCGCCCACGGCGCGCTTGTCGGGTTCGGAGTAGCGATCGAGGTAGCGCAGCCGGCTAGCCAGGGGCAGCACGATCACCGGCGCCCTGAGCAGGCCCGGGTGGCTGGGGTGGGCCAGCCAGGAGCTGTCCGCTTCGTGCTGCCAGAACCGGGCCGTCTCGGCTCCCTCCAAGACGAGGAACGCCCATCCCTGGGTGTTGCCAGCCGAGGGAGCGCGAGTAGCCAGGGCCAGTGCACGTTCGAGCACGTTGCGCTCGACCGGGCGCTCGAGGAAACTGCGGCACATGCGCCGCCGGGCGACTGCTGCGTCTAGTTCCAACGCCGTGCAAACTAGTCCGGAGCGGAATGCCGACCAAGCTGGTAGGGTTTTGTAAGCTATGCCCAGTTTCCGAGACCTCCTGACCAGCGCCCGCGCCCGTGTGACCGAGGTCGCGCCGGGTGACGCGGCCGACATGCTGAAGTCCGACGGCGCCGTCGCCCTCGACGTGCGCGAGGCGGACGAGTTCGAGCAAGGAGCCTTGAAGGGCGCCGTACACATCCCCCGCGGGTTCCTCGAGATACAAGTTGCCGGCCGCATCGCCGTGCCCACGACCCCTGTGGTCGTTTACTGCGCCGGGGGCACGCGCAGCGTTTTGGCGGCCGACACGCTGGCGCAGCTCGGCTACTCCAACGTCGTCAGCGTGGCGGGTGGCTTCAACCGCTGGAAGGACGAGGGCCTGCCCTGGGAGGCGCCGGGCGTCCTCACCCCCGAGCAGCGGAACCGGTACCAGCGCCACCTATTGCTCGCCGAGGTCGGCGTCGAGGGCCAGATCAAGCTGCTGCGCAGCAAAGTGCTGCTTCTCGGGGCCGGTGGGCTGGGTTCGCCCGCCGCCCTGTACCTGGCGGCGGCCGGGGTCGGGACGCTCGGGGTGGTCGATATGGACGTGGTCGACGCCTCCAACCTTCAGCGCCAGATATTGCACAACCTCGAGCGCGTCGGGGAGCGCAAAGTCGACTCCGCCAAAAAAGCTCTCACCAACCTCAATCCCGACGTCAAGGTCGTCGCCTATGACGTGCGTCTCGGGGCTGACAACGTCATGGACATTTTCTCCGGCTACGACCTCGTCGTCGATGGGACGGACAATTTCCCGACCCGTTACCTAGTCAACGACGCCTCGTTGAAACTTGACATCCCGGTCGTGCACGGCTCCATCTTCCGCTTCGAAGGCCAAGTCAGCGTGTACCTGCCCCACCAGGGCCCTTGCTACCGGTGCCAGGTCCCCGAGCCCCCTCCCGCGGACCTGGCCCCGTCGTGCGCCGAAGCCGGCGTCCTCGGCGTACTGCCCGGCATCATCGGTTCGGTGCAAGCCGTGGAGGCCATCAAGGTCTTGCTCGGGATCGGCGAACCTCTGGTCGGCCGGCTCCTCGCCTACGACGCGCTGGAAGGCACTTTCCGGACGTTCCGCCTCAACCGCGACCCGGAGTGCCCGGCATGCTCGGTCCCCAAGGAGCAACTGGTGATCGCGGAGTACGACCAGTTGTGCATGCCGCACCCGCAGCAACCGCCTGCAGCCTGAGGGTTACCGAACTGCTTTGCCTGTCGCGCGCACAGATCCCGCACGCGCCGACGTCGGCCTCAATGCCGTCATCATCTCGGTAGACGGGACCACGCCCAGGCTGCTGACAGTGGAACGGCCCTCGCGCCAGGAGGGCCTGCCTTCCGGCCACCTCGACGACGCTGCGGACCGGACGCTCGAGCAGGGCGTGAGACGCCTCGTCAGCCAGGAGACTGGGCTTCCCGTCAGGTATTTCGAACAGCTCTACACCTTCGGTGACCGCAACCGGGTGCCGGGTGGCCGGTCCTTGGCCGTGGCCTACCTGGCGTTGGTCCGCCACCAGGATGTGCGGGGTGCCGCCAAACCGAGCTGGCGTAGCTACTACGAGCTCTTCCCCTGGGAGGATTGGCGAGGCGGGCAGCCCGGTGCCCTGGAAGGAACGGTCGTGCCCGCCCTCGAGGGCTGGTTGGCCTCCGCTCCGCCAAGTGAGCTCCCTACCCGCCTGGAGCGGGCCGAGCTGACCTTCGGTCTCGGCCACGCCCGGTGGGACCCGGTGCGGGTCCTCGACCGCTACGAGCTCCTGTACGAGCTGCAGCTGGTGGGCGAGGCGGCTGCGGCAGGCGGCCGGCCCGGTCCCGGCCTCGGGCGGCCACTGGCCCTGGACCATCGCCGCATCGCCGCCGCCGCTCTGGAGCGTCTCAGGGGCAAGTTGGCGTACCGGCCCGTGGTGTTCGAAGTGCTCCCGGACACGTTCAGCCTCTCGCGGCTCCAGCAGGTGGTCGAAGCTCTGGCCGGCCAGGTGCTCCACAAACAAAACTTCCGTCGCCTTGTCGCCTCGGCCAACCTCGTCGAGCCCACCGGGGAGTGGGACCAGCGAACTGGTGGCCGGCCGGCCGAACTCTACCGTTTTCGCCGGGAAGTACTGCGGGAGCGCCCGGCGCCGGGACTGGGCCTGCGCCGTCTTGGTGGTCCGTAAGGACGTGTCCCCAGGTGCGCTTTGGCTCCCGGGCCCGCTATAGTGGGGATATGCTCATCCAGAGTATAACTTTGGGCGGCGACGACAGGCGGGAGGCGGAGGGCGGTGACAGCCGCCTGCCGCTTTCGGGCGGGCTGCTCGACGAAACCGCCGGCTGGAGCTTCGAGCGCTGGGCGGGTGAGGTCCGGCGTCTGGCGAAGGCCAGGAACGCGGTGTTGTTGGCCCACAATTACCAGGTCCCGTGGGTCCAGGACGTCGCCGACCACGTGGGCGACTCTCTGGCTTTGTCACGTCTGGCGGCGCGCAGCGATGCCGAGGTGATCGTCTTCTGCGGGGTGCACTTCATGGCCGAGACGGCCAAGCTGCTCGCCCCCGATCGCATCGTTCTGCTGCCGGACCTGCGGGCCGGGTGTTCGCTGGCCGACACCGTCAGCGCCGGCGACGTCCGCAAGTGGCGGGAGGACAACCCCGGTGGCATGGTCGTCGCCTACGTCAACACGTCGGCGGCCGTGAAGGCGGAGTCGGACATATGCTGCACGTCCTCCAACGCGGTTGAGGTCGTCGAGTCGCTCCCGCCCGGGGCCAAGATCCTCTTCCTGCCGGACATGTTCCTGGGCCAGCACGTAGCCAGGCGGACCGGGCGCCACATCGACATATGGATGGGCGAGTGCCACGTGCACGCGGCCATATCGCCTGTCGAGCTGCGGGCAAAAATCGCCGCCCACCCCAGTTCCGAGCTCTTCATCCACCCCGAATGCGGGTGCACGACCAGCGCGTTATGGATGGCGGAAAGCGGGGATTTCCCCGAAGAGCGCACCCACGTGCTGTCCACGGCCGGGATGGTGAAGGCCGCCCGAGAGCTCGGGGACGGTCATGCGCTGGTGGCGACCGAGACCGGTATCTTGCACCAGTTGCGCGCCGCCAACCCCAGGGCGACCTTCGAGGCCGTGTCCTCCCGAGCGGAGTGCCGGTTCATGAAGATGACCACGCCTCAACGGCTGCTCGATTGCCTTCGTCAAGGCGTCCACGTAGTCGAGGTGGACGAAGCTACGGCTGAGCGCGCCCGGCGTCCTGTCGACAGAATGATCGCCATCGGCTCGGCGGGCGGAGGTGAGTGAATTGCGGGCTCACCCGGACCTAGACGTCCTGGTAGTCGGCTCGGGCATCGCCGGCCTTTCGGTGGCGCTGGCTCTCGCCGGGCGCCGGCGCGTTGCCCTCATCTCCAAGGAGACCGGTGGAGGCGGCAGTACCCAGCTGGCTCAGGGCGGCATCGCCGCGCCGATGGGGCCTGGTGACAGCACTGCCGCCCATACCGCTGACACGGTCTCCGCCGCCGCCGGCCTCGGTGACCCGCAGGTGGCCGAATCGGTCATCGCCGAGGCGGTGGGCGCGGTCGAAACGTTGGCGGACCTCGGCGTGCGCTTCGACCGCGACGCCTTGGCCAAGGAGGGTGGGCACAGTTTCGCCCGGGTGGTGCACGCCCGAGGTGACGCGACCGGCGCGGAGATCACCCGAGCCTTGCTGGAGGCGGCGTCACGACGAGAAGTGCCGGCAATACCGGGCCTTTTCCTCGTCGACCTCTTGACCGCGCCCGACGGCGCCCGGGTGACCGGCGCGGTGGTATGGGACGCGGCCCGGGGGGGCCTGCGCCACCTTCGGGCCAGCACGGTCGTCTTGGCCACAGGAGGCTACGGCCAGCTCTGGGCGTCCACGACCAGCCCCCGGGCGTGCAGCGGCGACGGGCTGGCCTCGGCCATGCGGGCAGGGGCCCAGGTGGCCGACCTCGAGTTCGTGCAGTTCCACCCGACCGGCATGGACCTCGGCCGCGACCCCCGGCCCCTGGCCTCTGAAGCGTTGCGGGGGGCAGGTGCCCGGCTGCGTGATGCCGAGGGACGGTACCTGCACCCGGGGGGGCCCGGGAGCCGCGTAAGCGATCTCTCCCCTCGCGACGTTGTCAGCCGCTCCATGGCGCGCCGGATGGCTGAGACGGGCACCGATCACTGTTACCTCGACGCCACCTCGATCGGGGAGGGGGCGCTGGAGCAACGCTTCCCGACGTTTGTCACCGCTTGCCGCTCGGCCGGCTTGGCCCCCGGGCGCGACTGGGTCCCGGTGTCGCCGACCGCCCACTACACGATGGGCGGCGTACTTACCGACGTGGAGGGCCGTACCACCCTGGAAGGGCTGATGGCTGTGGGCGAGGTGGCCTCCAGTGGGCTGCACGGCGCCAACCGCCTGGCGTCCAATTCGCTCCTCGAAGGGGCGGTACTGGGGCACAGGGCGGCGCAGGCCATCCTGGCCTGCCGGGAGCCGGTGGCGCCAAGGACGCCCGTCCCCCTGGAGATGGCATTGCCCCGGCCTTTGCCCCGGAGGAGCACCCAACCGCTTGGTCGCCAGGACATCCGGTCGGCTATGCAGGCGTTCGCCGGCGTCAGCCGGTCCGCCGAGGGCCTGGACGACCTGGCCGGCTTGCTCGCCGGGGACGCCGGCAACGACCACGGTCCCCCGAGCCGGGGCCCGGCCGGGTGGGAACGGGCGAACATGGTCCTGATCGGGCGAGCGGTAGCGGCTTTGGCCTCGGCCCGCCACGAGTCCAGGGGAGCACATTGGCGGGCCGACTACCCCGAACCCCGCGAAGAGTGGCGCCTGCGCCAAGTCGTTCAGCTATCCGCCGGCGCAGACCTGGTGGTGGGCCATCTGGCGGCGGAGGGGGCGCCGGGGGCGCTCGTCAGGACCACCGCGGCGGCCGTTTGAGCTCGCCGCTGGTTCCCGGGGACGCGCCGGGCCCTCCCACGGACAAGCCGGCCTCTCGGGGGGACAAGCTGGCCCCTCCCTGGGCCGAGCTGGCCGAAATGGCGGCCGGCGCGGTGGCCGAGGACCTTCCTCTGGGTGACCCCACGGGAGCCGCGGTGGGGCCCAGACCGGCCGAAGCGGCGCTTGTTGCCCGCCAAGCGGGCACGGTCGCCGGTTTGGTGGCCGTGCAGCTCGTACTGGACGCGGTGAGCCGCCGGCTCGGGACCGGCCCCGGCCGCGCCACCCTGTTCGTCGAGGACGGTGCCCGGGTTGGTGCCTCTGGTGTCCTGGGCGTGCTGGCGGGGCCGGCCGACACGCTGCTGGCCGCCGAACGGACCGTCCTCAACGTGGTCAGCCACCTCTCCGGCGTGGCCACTGTGACGGCCGCGGCCGTGGACGCCGTCGCCGGCACGGGCGCGGTCATAAGGGATACCCGCAAGACGCTCCCCGGTCTACGGGCGGTCGAAAAGTACGCGGTTCGCTGCGGAGGGGGTGCCAACCACCGGATGAGCCTCTCGGACGCCCTCTTGGTCAAGGACAACCACATCGCCGCCTTGGGCGGCGTGCGGGACGCCCTCGAAGCGGCCCGGCGCCGGGCGGGGCAGGCGGGGCCCGGGCCGGTGCTCCCGCTCGAAGTCGAGGTGGACGACCTGGCCCAGCTGGACGAAGCGTTGGCGGCGGGAGCCAAGCTCTTGCTGGTCGACAATTTGTCCCTGGAGGACACGGTGGAAGCCGTCCGTCGTGCCAACAGTCATGGAGCCGAGCTCGAGGCCTCGGGGGGCCTCAGGCTCGACAACATCAGGGCGGTCGCCGCCTGCGGCGTCAAGTACCTGGCCATCGGCGCGCTCACCCATTCGGCGCCGGCATTGGACATCGGCCTCGATTGGCGGATGTGAGCCGGAGGGATGGCGGCGGGGCCGCACCGTCGCCGCCCGGCCCTAGGGCGGGGGACCGCCCGAGGCCGCGATCACAGCAATGACGTCGCCGCTGCCGACAGATTGGCCTGCTTGCGCCCGCACCTCGGCGACCGTCCCGGCCAGCTCCGAAACGATGTTGTTCTCCATCTTCATGGCTTCGAGGACGCACACCGCCTGTCCCAGTCCTATTACGTCGCCCACCTTGACGAGCACCTTTACGATCGTGCCCTGCATGGGGACGGTGATAGTGCCCCCGCCCGGGCTGCCCGGGCCGTCCGCCCCCCTTGGCGCCCCGGTGCCGTCCGGCGCGCCCGAGCGGGCGCCGCGGGCGGCGGCGAGGCTGGCTCGCCGGGCGGCCCCCCTCCCGGGGGAGTCGGGGCCGGTCGGCAACCAGACCCTGACCTCGTAGCGCCGGCCCTCCAGCTCGACCTGGACGTCTCTGCGCTCCTCGCGGGCGGCGACCTCAGGCGTCGGGACGGGTTCGATGGACGAGAGGTCAACGGTTTGAGCCAGCCATGTGGTCGAGTGCGCCACGGAGATGAAGTCCGGGTGGGCGAGCACGGCGAGGTGCGCCGGCACGGTCGTGGCGACACCTTCGACCTCGGTTTCGGAAAGGGCGCGCACCAGCCGGCGCCGGGCGCGGTCGCGGTCAGGGCCCCAGGCCACGACCTTGGCCAGCAGGTTGTCGTAATGCTGGCCGACGACGTCGCCCGCCTCGTAGCCGGAGTCGGTCCGGACCCAGGGCCCGCCGGGGTCGCGCAGGCGGGTTATGTGCCCGGGGGTGGGGACGAAGGCCCCGCCCGCCGGGTCTTCGGCGTTGACGCGGGCTTCGATGGCGTGGCCGTTCCACGTGATGTCGTCCTGGGAAAATGGCAGCGGCTCGCCCCTGGCCACGAGGAACTGGAGAGCCACCAGGTCGAGGCCCGTGACCATCTCGGTCACGGGGTGCTCCACCTGCAAACGGGTGTTCATCTCCAGGAAGTAAACCTCGCCGTCTTGGTAAATGAGCTCGACGGTCCCGGCGCTCACGTACTCGCAGGCGCGGGCGAGGCGGACGGCAGCTTCACCCATGGCCGCGGCGACAGGCGCCGGTAGGTCTGGCGCGGGGGCCTCCTCCACCAGCTTTTGGTGGCGTCTTTGCACCGAGCAGTCGCGGGTACCGAGATGGACCACGTTGCCGTGGCTGTCGCCGAAGACCTGCACCTCAACGTGACGGGGCCAGGTCAGGTACTTCTCCAGGTAACAGTCGGGCCGTCCGAACGCCCTCGCCGCCTCCCGTTGGGCCGACTCCAGAGCCTCCGCGGCCTCGGCGGCCGACGCCACCACCCGCATGCCCCGGCCCCCGCCCCCGAACGCGGCTTTGACGGCCACGGGCCACCCGACGGCGTTCCCGAACTCCACCACCTCTTCGGGCGCAGACAAAGGCTGGTCGGTACCGGGGACGGGCCTGACCCCGGCCCGGGTGGCCGCCGCCCGGCTGCTGATCTTGTCGCCCATCATCTCGATCGCTTCGGGTGACGGCCCCACCCAGCAGGTGCCCGACTCGATGACGGCCCGGGCGAAGCCGGCGTTCTCGGCCAGGAAGCCGTAGCCGGGGTGGACGGCGTCGGCTCCGCTGCGGGCGACGGCGTCGACAAGACGCTCGACCGAAAGGTAGCTCTCCGCTGCCGGGGTGCCCCCGAGGAGGTACGCCTCATCGGCGGCACGGACGTGGCGCGCCCCCCGGTCAGCCTCGGAGTACACGGCCACCGATGCGATGCCGAGGTCCCGGCAGGCGCGGGCCACCCTCACGGCGATCTCGCCCCGGTTGGCGATCAGGACCTTGGTGACGGAAGTACCCCCCACGTTGGGGCAGTCTGCCAGGCTGGGGTGATGCCCGTCGATAGTTGCGTGCTCGACGACGACCAGGTGGGCCGCCTCGCCCACACCCGTTTCGCCACGCTCGTCCAGCTCGGCGAGACGACTTCCACGAACTCCGTGCTCATGGCCGAGGCGGGGCGGGCGGCGCCGGATGGCCTGGTGGTGGTGGCCGATCATCAATCGGCGGGCCGGGGCCGTTTCGAACGCCGCTGGGAGTCCCGCCCCGGCCAGTCGCTCCTGTTCTCGGTGTTGCTGCGCCCCAGCCGCGAAGAGCTGCCCGTGCACCGCCGCCACCTGGCTACGGCCGCGGTCGCCCTGGCCCTGGCCGAAGGGTCCCGGACGGCGGCCGGGGCCGAGGTCCGCCTGAAGTGGCCTAACGACATCATCGGCCTCGACCCGGGGCAGGGCGAGGCAAAGGTCGCCGGCCTCCTGGCTGAGAGCGCCGGCGACGCCGCCCTCGTCGTCGGTGCCGGGATGAACGTGGCCTGGGCGCCGGAGGGAATGGGGGCCACCTACCTGGGGGCGCTGGTCGGCGGGGCGGTGAACCGGGGAGAAGTGCTGGTGGAGTCGCTACTGGTGCTAGACCGCCTCTACGGCCAGTGGGACCTGGTCGCCGACATGTACCGCGTGTCCTGTGCCACCGTGGGCCGGGAGGTGAGCGTCCAGCTGTCGGACCGTCCGTCCGCCCTGGTCGGGACGGCGGTCGGCACTGATGGCGACGGCCACTTGCTCGTCCGGACCGCTGGCGGCCGGCCAGGCCGGAGCGAGCTGGTCACCGTGGCGGCCGGAGACGTAACCCACCTCAAGCCGGTGCCCCGTCCCGGCCCGCCCGTCCAGTGACCGGCCCGCCCGTCCTAATGGCCTAGCCTGCCCAGCTAATGAAAGCCTTGGTCCTTTCGGGAGGCGCGGGGACGCGGTTGCGGCCGATCACTCACACCCGCGCCAAGCAGCTGGTGCCCGTCGCCAACAAGCCGGTCCTCTTCTACGGGCTGGAGGCGATCGCAGCCGCCGGTATCGAGCAGGTCGGCATCGTCGTGGGGGACACGGCGGCGGAGATCAAGGGGGCGGTGGGGGACGGTTCGAAATGGGGCCTGGACGTCACGTACCTCCAGCAGGAAGCCCCCCTCGGGCTGGCCCATGCCGTACTGATAGCCCGGGACTTCCTGGGCGACGAGGACTTCGTGATGTACCTGGGGGACAACCTTCTCCAGCAGGACCTGGGGGATTTCGTAAGCCGTTTCGAAGCGCAGCGGGCCCGCGCCACCGCGCCCCGCCTGGGCGAGGACGGGCCGGTGGTGCCCTCGGCGCAGATCCTCCTGGCTCACGTCGAGGACCCCCAGCGCTTCGGCGTCGCCGAACTGGACGCCGCCGGCCGGGTGCTCAGGTTGGTCGAGAAACCGACCGTGCCCCCGTCCGACCTGGCCCTGGTGGGCGTCTATATGTTCGACCGCCAGATCCATGAGGCGGTGGCCTCCATCAAGCCCTCGGGCCGGGGCGAGCTCGAGATCACCGACGCCATCCAGTGGCTGATAGACGCCGGGCATGTCGTGCTCTCGGAAATCCTGGCCGGCTGGTGGATCGATACCGGCAAGCTCACGCCGCTGCTGGAGGCCAACCGCTTGCTGCTCGAAGGTATCGAACGCCGGGTGGAGGGCGAAGTCGACGCCGAGAGCCAGCTGGACGGCCGCGTGATCATCGAGGCCGGCGCCCGCCTCGTGCGCAGCCATGTCCGGGGCCCCGCCATCGTGGGCGCCGGCTCCGAGGTCGTAGACAGCTTCATCGGCCCCTTCAGCGCCATCGGCCCCGGGTGCGTGGTCCGCCATTCCGAGATCGAGCACTCCGTCCTGGTGGGCTCGGCCCGGGTGATCGACGCGGGCCGGATCGAGGACTCGCTGCTGGGCTACGACGTGGAGGTCACCCGCAGCGCCCGCCGGCCTCGGGCCACCAGGCTGATGGTCGGCGACCACTGTCTTGTCGATCTGTCTTAGGGGCGAACTGGGGCTCTCGCAGGGCCACTGGGCATTTCCTGGCGGCGCCCAACTAGCCTCGGGAGCCGTGAAGCTTTTTATCACGGGCGGGGCGGGGTTCATCGGCTCCAATTACGTGCGCTGGGTGCTCTCCCACGGCGACGACGAGGTCACCGTCTACGACGCGCTGACATATGCCGGCAACCTGGCCACGCTGGCGGACGTGGAGAAGGGCGCCGGGGACCGCTACCGCTTCGTGCACGCCGACATCTGCGACCTGCCCACCCTGGAGGAGGCGCTGACCGGCCACGATGCCGTGGTCCACTTCGCCGCCGAGAGCCACGTCGACCGGTCTATCGCCGGGCCCGAGGACTTCGCCATGACCAATTGCGTAGGCACCAACATGGTCATGCAGGCGGCCCGGCGGCTGGGCGTGCCCCGGGTCGTGCATATTTCCACCGACGAGGTTTATGGCTCCGTGGAGCACGGCAGCTCGGTCGAGACCGACCGCCTCGAGCCGCGCTCGCCATACTCGGCGTCCAAAGCGGGCTCAGACCTCATCGCGCTTTCTTACTACACGACGTACGGGTTGCCGGTCATGGTGACGCGCTCGTCGAACAACTTCGGCCCCTGGCAATACCCGGAGAAGATAGTGCCGTTGTTCGTGACGAACCTGCTCGACGACAAGAACGTCCCGCTTTATGGGGACGGTCTCAACCAGAGGGACTGGCTTTTTGTGGAGGACAATTGCGCGGCGGTGGACCTGGTGCTGCGGACGGGCCAGCCCGGCGAAATATACAACATCGGTGCTGGGAACGAGCTACCCAACCGCGAGCTCACCGATAAGCTCCTGGCCCTGGCCGGGGCCGGGCCGGGCAGGATCGATTATGTCACGGACCGCCTGGGCCACGACCGGCGCTACAGCGTGAGCTCGGAGAAAGTGCGGGCGATGGGCTGGGGGCCCGAGCACGGCCTCGACGAAGCATTGAAAGCGACGTTCGCCTGGTACCGGGACAACCGTTGGTGGTGGGAGCCCCTGAAGTGAGGGTGCTTGTAACCGGTTCCAGGGGCCAGCTCGGCCGGGAAGTCGTCGAGCTGCTCGGCGCCTCCCCACATCACGACGTCCTCGCTCTCGACCTGGTCGAGCTCGACATATCCGACCGCGAGCGGGTGCTCCAGGTTTGCGGCGAATGGGAGCCCGATCTCGTAATAAACACCGCCGCTTTTACGGCTGTGGATGCGTGCGAGGAAAAAGTGGACCAGGCCTTCGCCGTCAACGCCCTCGGGCCGCGCAATTTGGCGGAGGGGGCGCGCCACGCCCGCGCCCACCTGGTCCACATTTCTACCGATTATGTTTTCGACGGTAAGTCCCCGGTGCCGTACGTCGAATGGGACAGGACGGGGCCGCTGTCGGTTTATGGCCGTTCGAAGCTGGGTGGCGAGACCGAGGTCCTTTCCCTGGCCACCGGCGCCACGGTGGTGCGCACTTCGTGGCTGTGCGGCCGCCATGGCGCCAACATGGTCAAGACCGTCCTGCGCCTTTCCGATGAGGGGCGCACATTGCGCTTCGTCGACGATCAAAAAGGGTGCCCGACGTTTGCCGACGACCTCGCCGCCATGGTGGTGCACCTCGGCATATCCCGCCTGCCCGGCATTTTTCATGTCACCAACCGCGGCGCTACCACCTGGTACGGCTTTGCCCGGGACGTCCTGTCGGCGGCGGGCCGGGACCCGGACAGGGTCGAGGCCATCAAGACGGTGGACCTGGTGCCGCCCCGGCCCGCCCCCCGTCCGGCCAACTCCGTCCTCGACAACGCCGCCCTGCGCCTGATCGGCGTCCCCCTACTGGCCGACTACCACGAGCCCCTGGAACGTACGGTGAGATACCTTCTGTCCTCGACGTGACCTGGCTCTCGTCGACGTGAACGGCGACATAGCGGGCGTTGTCGTCAATTACAACGCTAAGGAGCACTTGCTCAGCTGTGCCGGCAGCCTTCTGGGCGAGGGCGTCGACACCGTCATAGTGGCTGACAACGGCTCGGTCGACGGTTCCGAGGCCGCCCTGGCCGCCAGCTACCCGGAGGTCAGATGGGCCCCCACGGGGTCCAACCTGGGCTATGGGGCCGCGGCCGACCTGGGGGCGGCGTTGAGCGACAGCACCTACCTGCTCGTCTGCAACCCCGATGTCGTGCTGGGCGAGGGCAGCGTGGCAACTTTGCGCAGTTTCCTCGAAGCCCGGCCCGACGTAGCCGTCGTGGGCCCGCGCATGGTCGACGGGAAGGGGGCGCTGTACCCCTCGGCCCGCCGTTTCCCGGACCTCCTGGAGGCGGTCGGGCACGGGTTCCTCGGGCAGTTCTGGCCGGCCAACCCCTTTTCGCGCCGTTACCGCATGAACGACTGGGACCACGCTAGCGCCCGCCAGGTGGACTGGGTATCCGGCGCCTGCTTCCTGGCCCGGCGGAGCGCCTGGGAGGCGGTGGGCGGCTTCGACCCGGCCTACTTCATGTACCTGGAGGACGTAGACCTGTGCTGGCGCCTCGGCAACGCCGGCTGGGCGGTGGCCTACGAACCGGCCGCCCAGGTCGTCCACGTGCAAGGCGTGTCGGCCGACCGTCACCCCTACCGGATGCTGCTCGCTCATCACGTGTCCATGTGGCGCTTCGCCCGGCGGGCCACGCCGGCGGGCCGGCGCTGGGCGCTGCCCTTCGTGCTGCCCGGCCTGGCCGTCCGCCTTGCCCTCACGGTGGCGCGCCGCGCCCTGGTTGGCCTACTCTCACGGGGCGTGCCCCTGCCGGTGCGCGCCGAAAGGTAACCTGTTAGGTCGTTATGGGCAAAGCGTCGTCTTCTAAGAAAGTAGCTCGCGCCGCGGGGCTGGGCGGGAGCCGTGCCTACGGCAGTCGTCCGCCGTGGGGCTACTACCTCGGGGTCCTCGCCCTGGTCATCCTGGGCGTCATCGGGGTGTACAACAGCCGCGAGTACCGGGACAACAAGATCGCTGCTGCGGGTGGCGGGCACCCCTCTGTCAACATGGCCACGCCGTGGTTCGAGGGCTACGCCGTCGACGCCTGCGGGAAGCTGCTACCGCCCATCAAGACCAACAAGAACCCCTATGGCATCACTACCCACGGCGACGGCGTCATCTACACCAACCCCACCACGAAGTCGGCGGCGGGTAGCAATGCCACCTTGGGCAAGTTCGCCAGCGCCGTCGGCATGCTGCTCAACGCCAGCGAGCTGGAAGTGCCGGGAGGGCGCCTCTACCAGACCGGCGACTCGTGCGAGGGCAAGCCGGGGGAGGTCTTTGTCGAGACGTGGGGTTCGCCGGCCGAGCCTGTCCAGGACGGCTACCTGCAGACCAAAAAGGGCTCGACGGGAGGCCGGGAGGACACCTGCAACCCTGATTGCGAGTCCGGCGTCCGGCTCGAAAACGACCAGTTGGTCACCATCGCCTTCCTGCCCGCGCCCCCCAAGCACGGGACGCCCGACATCTTGCAGCCGCCTCAATCCGTGATCTCGAAGGTCACCCAGTTGGTCAGCAGCGGTGGCGCGACCACCACCACCGCCCCAGCCGTAGTCCCGACCACCACCGTCAAGACGGCCACCACCACCTGATGAAAACCCCGTACCGGGCGCTTGTCACCGGGGGCGCGGGTTTCATCGGTTCGACCCTGGTTGACCGGCTTCTGGCCGAGGGCCAGACGGTCGATGTGGTGGACAACCTTTCGACGGGGTCGCTCGCCAACCTGGCCGAGGCCAGGACCGACGGCAGCGGGCGCTTCAATTTCCACCAGCTGGACGTGCGCTCAGCCGACCTCGTCGACCTGATGGTGCGGCGCAAGCCCGAGGTGGTCTTCCACCTGGCGGCCCAGATCGACGTGCGGGTGTCGGTGGCCGACCCCGTGCTCGACGCCGACATCAACATCCTGGGCTCACTACGGGTGCTCGAAGGGGCGCGAAGTGCCGGCGCCCGCAAAGTGGTGTTCGCTTCGAGCGGCGGGACCATCTATGGGAGCGCGGACCACTTGCCCGTGAAGGAATCTCAACCCCAGAAGCCGTTGTCGCCCTATGGGGTGGCCAAAAAGGCGGTCGGGGACTATCTCTTCGCTTACCGGGAAGTGCACGGCCTCGAGTACGCGGCACTGGCCCTGGCCAACGTCTACGGGCCGCGCCAGGACTCTCACGGCGAGGCGGGTGTCGTCGCCATCTTCGCCGGGCGGCTACTGACCGGCGAGCCTTGCCTGGTCTACGGCGACGGCAAGCAGACCCGCGACTTCGTCTTCGTGGACGACGTCGTCGATGCCTTCTCCCGGGCGGCCGAGCGCGGCAGCGGCCTGCTGTGCAACATAGGCACCGGCATAGAGACGAGCATCAACGACCTCTACGCGGCCATGGCCCACAATGCCGGGATCACCCAACCGCCCATCTTTGCCCCGGCTCGCCCCGGAGAGCTGCAACGCAGCTGCCTTGACCCTGGCCGGGCCGCCATCCACCTGGGCTGGAAGCCGTGGACGAGCGTGAGCGCGGGCACGGGCGCCGTCCTCGACTGGTGGCGGGCCAACCCGCCCGACGAGGTCTAGCCGGCCCGTCCGGCGAGTTCTAGCGGAACAAGTCGCCGGCGTACGGGCGCACTATCTCCGCCTTGACGGAAGACTCCCGGAACCAGCTCGGGTCGACGCCCCGGACGAGGACGACGGGGTAGCCGGTCGCCTTGCCCTTGGCCAGTTCGGCGGCGGCGGCGATCTCGTCCACGATGCAGATCTCGGTGGCGGCGAGCTCTCTGCCGGTGGTGTCGGTCGTGCCCCTCAGGTCGACGACGGCGGCGATGCCGGCGCAGCCGATGGCGACGTCGGTCAGGCCGTGGCGCCAGGGCCGGCCGAACGTGTCCGAAATGATGACCGCCACCTCCAGGCCGGAGCGGGCCCGCAGGGCGTCGCGAATGCGGCGGGCGCTATGGTCGGGGTCGACAGGCAACAAGGCGGCCTGCCCGTGGCCGACATTGGACAGGTCCACGCCGGCATTGGCGCATACGAAGCCGTGCTTGGTCTCCGAGATTATGAGCTCGTCGCGCTCGCGCAGGACCCTCACGCTTTCGGACAGGACCAGGCGCCTGCGTGCCTGCGGGTCAGCCGGGTCTATGAGGACGACACGGCCCTCGGCTTTGGAGACGATCTTCTGCGTGACGACCAGGACGTCGCGTTCCTCCAGCTGTACGGCCTGGAGGACCAGCTCGGCGATCTCGTCCCCGGCGCGGACTTCAGGCAGTCCCTCCAGCGGGAACACCGAGATCACGGCTGGGCCTTCCCGCCGCGGGTGCCGCGCCTCATGGCCGAGGACCGAGGACAACTTCGGCCAGGTTCCGCGCCTGCGCCGGGCCTGACATGACCGATGGGGCAACGATGCACCGGGTACCCTCTGCCTCCACCCGCGGCGCCAGGTCGGCGTCGGCGGCGTCCACGACCAGGGCGGCGGCGAAAGGTGCCCAGAGCCTGGCCACCCCGACGGCTGACGTCTCGTAGCCGAGCTCGTCCAGCATGCGGTCGGCCGGGCCCTTCAGGGCTTTTCCGGCGATGATCGGGGAGACGGCTACGGTCGCTTCCCGCCGCCGGGCCACCGCATCGGCGATCCCGGGGACGGCGAGCACCGGGCCGATCGAGACGACGGGGTTGGACGGGCAGATGACGACTATGTCGGCCTCTGCTACGGCGTCCAGGACCCCCGGGGCGGGGACCGCCGAGGACGCCCCGACAAAGCGGACAGCCCTCACCGCCACATCGTGGCGCAGGCCGACGAAGTACTCCTGGAACCCGATCTCTACCAACCCGGGGGGCGTCCCCGGTGCGGGCTGCGGTGCGGCCGCCAAGCCGGCAAAGCTCCCGCGGACATCCGGCGGACCGGCCGGTGGCTCTATCGTGACCCTGGTTTCTACCCGGTCGTCGGTCATGGGCAGCAACCGGGCCCCCACGCCGAAACGGCGGGCCACTTCGGCGGTCACCTGGGAAAGGGGCGCTCCGGCCCCGAGCCGGCCCGTCCTGAACAGGTGTGTCGCCAGGTCCCTGTCCCCGAGGTTGAACCATGTGAGGACGCCTGACCCCAACGCCGCCCCTTCGAACTCCTGTAGCGACGCCATGACCGTCCAGGACTCACCGGACAGGCCCCACCCGGTGGCTGAGTTGGCCGCTCCGGCCAGGGTGTAGGTCACGGTGTCGATGTCGGGGCTGATGTGCAGGCCGTGCAGGACCATGTCGTCGCCCGTGTTCACGACGGCCGTGATGGCGGCCTGGCCGACAACGGAGGCCAGGCCCGAAAGCATCCGGGCCGCGCCTACCCCGCCGGCCAGGGCGGTCACGCGCCGGGGGGGCGTGTTCAACGGCGCAGCCCCGCATGCGGCATCAGGGCCGGGCTGAGCTCAGCCCGCGTCGGATTGGCCTTGTCGCGCCCCGAAAGTACCGGGTCGGTGACGCCCCAGTCTGCTCCCACCTCGGGGTCGTCCCACGCCACCCCGAGCTCGTCGGCCGGGTTGTAATAGGCGTCCACCATGTAGGCGATGGTGAGGTCCGTGAGGGTGGCGAAACCGTGGGCGATGCCGGGAGGGATGAACACGCCGAGGGCGTTGTCGGCGTCGATGTCCAGGCGCAACGTGGCACCGTCGGTGGGGGAACCCTGTCTCAGGTCGTGCAGGACGACCCGGGCCTTGCCCCGGGGCACTGTCCAGTAGTCGGCTTGGTGCAGGTGGTAGTGCAGCCCGACGACGGCGCCCGCCTGGCGGTCGGCCCGGTTGGCCTGGACCATCTCCCGTCCCAGCGGGAACCAGCTCCGCCGGTAGGTCTCGATGAAAACACCCCGTTCATCGCCGTGGCGGTCCGGCTCGACCACCAGCACGTCCTTTATGGTTCCTGATTCCCTGATCCTGGGCACGGGCAGAGCGTACAGGCGCCGGGCGCGGTGACGGTGATGGCTGGCGGGTGCCTCCGGTACAGCGGGTTAGTCGAGCCTTTCGGCCACGGCCGCGAACAGGTCCGGGTAGGGCGGCGCCACCCCGTTCCGCAGCACCCGGCGGCCTCGCCTCAGCTCGGCGCTGGTGGCGGGGGGTAGCAGATCGGCGATGGCCGCGGCCAGGGAGCCGGGGTCCGAGGCAGGGACGAGGCGGCCGGCGTGGGGAAGGCCGGCCAGGATTTCGAGCGGCCCGCCGGCGCCGGTGGCGACGACCGGTACCCCGCAGGCCAGGGCCTCGACCAGGACCAGGCCCCACGGCTCGGGTGTCGTCGACGCCAGCACCAGGCAGTCGAGGTCGGCTATGAGGTCACCGGCGTCGCCGCCGGTCAGCGGTCCCAGCCAGTGCACACCGAGGTCCGTGGCCCGCTGGGCCAGGGCGGCGGCGTACGCTTCCTTGCCGGTGACGACCGGCCCGGCGATAACCACCTGGGCGTCATGGCGCCGGCTGACCAGCGCCGGGACGGCGTCCAGGAGCACGTCCAGGCCCTTCCAGGTGTCGACGCGACCGACGTAGCCGATCGCCGGAGAGCGGTCCGCCAGCCCGTAGCGGTGACGGGCCTGGCCGGCCCGGCCCGGGTGGAATTCGTCGGGCCCGGCTTCCTCGTGGATGATCACGACGTTGGCCGGGGCCAACTGAGCGGCGACCGCCTCTGAGGCGGCGATGACGCGCCGGGCGAACCAGCGGGCCAGGAAGCGTTCGGTGCGCAGTGCCTTCGGGGACTGGGTGACGATCTCGCGGGCATGCCAGATGTGCGGCCGGCCGGCGAGCAGCGCCACCGCCCATCCGTACCAGCTGTGCAATGAGTTGCTCAGGACGACGTCGGCCTGGACGCGCCGGGACAGCCCCCACAGGCGGAGCACGCTCGCCGGCCAGCCCAGGACATAGGCGGCCCACGCGGCCCCGTCGTGGCTCGTGCTGATGCGCTTCATGGGTACCAGGTGCAGCACAGCACCGGCGGCGGCGAACTCGTCGGCCATGGGCGACGGTGAGGGCAGGGCGACGTGGACCGACCAGCCCGAGGCACCGAGCTGGCGGGCCATGCGGAGCAGCGCCTGGTCTGAGCCGCCGCGTTCGGCTACGGGCTGGACGCACAGGACGGTGAGGGGGCGGCCCCCTCCCGTGGCGCCCTGGCGCCGGCCGCTAGGCTGGCGGCTCGTTGCGCCGCCAGAGGTAGTGGTCCT
>JBEKNX010000006.1:0-29340 GCA_049522375.1 Acidimicrobiales bacterium
CCGTACCAGGGCGACCACGCCAGCGAGACCGACGGCCCCGTACGGGGCCACCACGGCGGCCACGGTGACCCGGTCGGAGGCGTCCGCGCCCGACGGGCCCGGCGCCGCCTTCATTGCTTTCAGGGCACCGAGGGCGACCAGGAAGTACCCGACGACCCGGCCGGTGTCGAAGCCGTTGCCGTTGCCGTAGGTGTGCAACGCCGTGAAGTAGGCGAAACTGCTGTCGGCGACGGCAAAACCGACGATCCCGGCCATGACGAGGGTGAGGGTAGCCCGGTCGCGCTTACCCGCCCGGACGGCGATGATCAGCCCCAGCGACACCATCAGGACGTCGCTGGCCGGGTACGGGACGGACAGGATCTGGCTGAGCAGGTCGCCCCGGTGTTGGCGGAACGTCGGGCCGAGGACGACGGCCCAGCTGACGAAGATCAGCGAACCGGCGATCATGGCCCCGTCGAGCAGCCCTCGCAGGCGGGAGGCAGAGCGCCAGGCCACGCCTGGGAAGGTCAGCAACCCGGCGACAAAGAGGGGTACGGCGGCTATATAGCCGGCGTCGCCGACAGACGGGAACGGCATCACCGCGCCCCTGGACACGCCGTAGTAGCACCACGCCACCTGCCCGGCTGCCTGGGACGCGCACGACGCCGCCAGCAACGCCCATGACAGTCGGGCACTCGAGGCCCGGCGCCCGGCGCGACCACACAGAGTGGCAGCCACGACAGGGGCGAGCAGCTCGCCGGCGTCGTCTATCAGCTGCGTGGCCCGGGGACCGCCCACGTGCAGGGCCACGCAGACGGCGTATACCGTGCTCACCAGGGCAAACAGCAGCGCGAGACGCGAAACGGCGACGGCACGTTGGTCAGGCAGGGTCATCGTTGACCTCCCCAGTGACCTTCGGACGGTTGCCCGCCTGGCTTGACTATTCCCACTCTCCGTAGTCGCAGGCGCAAGCCGCGTGAACCGCCTTGCGCCTGTCGGCCCGGGCGGCGACGCTGGGCACGTGGCCCAGCGCGCTCAACCCGTCAGAGGGATGCGGGACATCGTCCCGCCCGAAGCCGAACTACGCCGGCAGGTGGCCAACCGCATCCTCGACGTCTACGCCGGCTACGGGTACGAGGTGATCGAGACACCGGCCTTCGAAGACCTGGACGTGCTTATCGGCAGCGACGGTGGCGACAACGAGAAACTGATATTCAAGGTGCTGAAACGCGGTGCCAGGCTCGAAGAGGCCAGCACCAAAGAGACCGGTACCAAACAGACCGGTACCGACGAGACCGGTACGCACGAGAAAGGCCGGGAGGGCAGCGAGCTGGCGGATGCCGGCTTGCGTTTCGACCTCACGGTGCCCCTGGCCCGTTTTGTGGCCAACCACCTCAACGATTTGCCCATGCCCTTCAAAGTTGCCCATATAGCCCCTGTCTGGCGGGCGGAACGGCCCCAGCGCGGCCGGTTCCGGGAGTTCACGCAATGCGACATCGACGTCGTGGGCGAGCCCAGCATCGCCGCTGAGGTCGAACTTTGCAGTGCCACCCTGGACGTCCTGGAAAATATCGGCATCCGCGGCTGCACGGTCAGGCTGAACGACCGCCGGCTTCTGCGCGCCGCCGTCGAAGCCCACCTCGGCCCAACCGCAAATGCCGCCGCCGTCTATATAACCCTCGACAAACTCGACAAGACCGGCGCCGACGCCGTGGCGGCCGAGCTTGCCCGCTACGACCAGGCTGGCGTGCAGGCTCTTTTGAAGTGGTTGGAAGAAGGTGACATTTCGGTCGGGCCCCGTGATGTGGCCCAGGATCTGGAACAAACTCTGGCGTCCTTGGCCCTTCTGGGTCACTCGGCCCGTTTCGACCCCACCCTGGTCCGGGGGATGGGCTACTACACAGGGCAGATATTCGAGGTCTCCCATCCCGATGTCCCCTATTCGCTGGCCGGGGGCGGCCGCTACGACGGCATGACCGCCCGCTTCGGTGCTCCCGCCCTGCCGATGTGCGGGTTCTCCATCGGCTTCGAGCGGGTTTGCGAACTGGTCGACCGGGGCGCCTTCGGCGCCGGCCGGCACAAGGTGGCCATCGTCTGCACCGACGAGGAAGAGCTGTTGCGCTGCCTCGAAGTGGCCCGGGGCAACAGGGCCCAGGAACCGGGCGCCGTTTTCAGCGTGCTGCGCCGGGCGCGCAATATGCGCAGGCAGAGGGACGACCTGCACAGGCTCGGTTACTCCGAAGTCATCGACGGCCGGGATTTCTCCGGCTGAGGGCTTCTCCGGCTGAGCGGCCGCTCGACGCTCAGGCCGGTCTGGGCCTCTCGGCGGCGTGGGTCGTCCCGATGCGGCGGAAACCGGCCCGGCGGTAAATGCGGCCGACATCGTCGTTCTCGGCGCTGAGCACCAGGGTGCGCACGCCGCTCTGGCGCGCGTGCCACGCCAGGAGGCCGGTCACAGCCCCGGCCAGGCCGCGGCGCCGGGCGGCGGGCAGAGTGCCCACGCCGACAATCTCTGCCACCGCCCCGATGGGCTGGTAGCTGCCGGCGGCCAGGGCTCCTTCGGTCGGGGACTCGGCCACGGCCGTGACCGTGAGGCCGGCCCGGGCGCGGGCGTGGAGGTGCGCCACAAGCTCGGCGCTGAGCCTGGCCGCGGCCTCGTCGCGCTGGCGCGCCCCGGGCCCGCCTCTCTGGCACCCGCCGAACTCAAAGGCCACGTTGGCCACCGCCCGGGCGTCGACCAGCGCGGGCTCGCCGGCCTCGACCACGCGGAGCTTCACCCCGCGGACCGCCGGCACCACGACCTCTTCTGGCCCCTCCTCCGGCGTCGCCGCCATCAAAGCGTGGGTACTGACCTCCAGCCCGGCCCCGGCGACGGCTTGGGCCAGCTCGGGGTGGACATCGTCCACCCACTCGATGGCGAGCGTCACGCCGTAGCGCGGGCAAACCTTCTCCAGGCGGGCTAAGTCGGCCGCGCTGATCTTGCCCGGATGGCCGAGCGCGGGCCGGGCGTAGTAGGTCCACGGCGTCCGGCTGACGAACAAAGTGAACGGGCCCACCTCGACCGCGTCCGCATCGGGACGAGGGACGGCGTCGAAGTAGGCATCGGCCAGGCCCACCGTGGTCGGCGCTGGTCGCCGGGCGCCGGCCAAGCTCAGTAGTACTTCTGCCAGTTGGCCACCGAGAGATGGTACTTGCCCGCCGGGCCCTGCCCGAACAGGCGCAGGATGTTGCCGGTCACGGCTTGCACCACGGCGGACGGGCAGGCGGGCAGGCCCCCGGTGCACGCCGACAGGGCCGGGATCCACCCGATGGTCCCCGTGGCCAGCACCCCGCCCCCTCCCTGGGCCCAGGTGTAATAGGTCATGTCCGCGTCCATGATGTGGCCCACCTCGGGGTTGACCGGCGAATGGGACAGGATCTCGACGTTGGGCGGGTCGGGCTCGCTCGTGTCGTAGGCGTCGTAGTCTCCCGCCTCCACGCCTTTCAGTTGCGTACCGTCTGTCGCCCCGCTGCCCGCAAAGGGCCAGGCACCGGCGTCAGTTACCATCATGTCGTCGTCGAGGCCGTAGCCCTGGTACGTGTCGCCGACCACCTCGCTGGGGGGGTCGTCGTCGGGCGGCACGGCCCAGGTGTTGCCGGTGGCGTCGGCGGGGTCGGTGGCGTAGATGGGGTCGGCGGTCGGGTCACGGTAGTCGACCTCCTCCCGGTCCGCGCCCATCGGGCTGGGCTGGAGGCGAGCGTGGCGCAGCACCGGGGAAGCCCCGAAATAAATGACGTTGACCCCTTCGGAGCGGGCCGCCACCACGCCGTTGCGCTCGGCCAGGGTCCAGGTCTCGTCGTGGCCCAGGGTGAGAAGTGCCTTGTGGTCCTTCAACAAACCGGGGTACTGAGAAAACGTCACATCGGTCCAGTAGGTGACGTCGAGCCCGTGTTCTTCGGCCCAGTACACGAGCGGGTACTCCAGGGCCATGAAATCGGCGGCCCCGCTGCCGTTGGCGTAGGGCCGGTCAAAGGACTCCACCAGCGCCCGGTCGGCGTACTGGGGCGTGTCCCCGGGCGGGGCTCCCCCGTACATGTCGTAGCCGCCCCAGTTGTTCCAGCCCTGCCAGGTGAGCACGCTGTTCTGGACCAGATAAGTGGCATGGCTGGAAGGGTCCCAGACCGTGAGCGGGATATAGCTCTCGTGGCCCGGGTCGGCGACCAGCTTGAACAGGTAGTCGCCCGGCACGAACTGCGGCCCGATGACCAAGCTGACGGACGGCGCCCAATTGTCGCACGCCACCATATTGGTGGCGTGCGCGAGCGTGCACGCCGGTTGCACAGTCCCTCTCAGCTCGCCCGATCTCCACACGAGGCGGGCGCCTTTGCCTCCGTAATAGCCGGTCCGGTAGGCGCTTATGTGGTAGCGGGCCGCCCCTGCCGTCACATAAATGGTGACCTTCTGGCCCTCCTGGGCGGCCGTCAGGTCGGCAAAACCATTTATTGTCGGGCCGGCGGTCCCCGACAGGTGCCACGCCGTGGTACCCGGTCTACGGTTCTCGTCGATCACCCACCGGGCCTCGACCCCGTCCGGGCCGGTGAAAGTAGCCGGCCCCGCCGGGACCGCGGGAGTGGCGGCATGCGAGCCAGTGGCGGCGTGGGCGCCAGTCTTGGTGTGCGAGCCGGGACCCCCGTGGGCGGCCTTGGTGGCCACGGTCGTCGTCGGCGCCCCGGCCCGCCCGCTGGCTGCCCGGCCGCCCGTGCCCGAACAAGCCGACAGCACCAACGACGCCACCAGGGCAGCGCTGAGGGCACGTGCCGGCGCAGGGCTCATTTGACCTTGGAGTGTATATAGTCCGGCATTTCGCCGGCCGGTCGTTACCGGCACCCGGCAGGTCGGCGGGCAGCTCCGGCTTGGTGGTCAAGGCGGAAGCGGTCCAGGTCAGAGCGAACATAAGCCCGAGGTGAGCCGACCGGGCCCTGCTAGCCAGCCAAACTGTGCTGGCGGCCAAACTGTGCTGGTGGAAGTGAGCACGGAGGACTTCGAGCGGCTGGTCGGCGACGCTCTCGACCAGATCCCTGAACCCCTGGGACGGCTGATGGACAACGTCGCCGTCTTCGTCGAGGACTGGGCCACGCCGGCCCAACTGGCCGGTCAGGGAGGCACGCTCCTCGGGCTGTACAGCGGCGTCGACCTCACCCGGCGCGCGTCCTACGGAGGGGCCATGCCAGACCGCATAACCATTTTCCGCGGCCCCATCTGCCGTCTGGCCCGCACTGAAGCCGAACTGGTCCAACTGGTGCGGCACACCGTCGTGCACGAGGTCGCCCACCACTTCGGCATATCCGACAAGCGCCTAGAGGAGCTCGGGTTCGAGCCGCGCCGGCACTGAGCCCGGAAGGTTGTCTGGTCCTGGCCAACGAGGGTAGTTTCAGTGCAAGCCACGACGCCTCCGAGGCGCCCGCCGACAGCGGGGCCGAAGGGTTCGTCGACCTCACACCCGGCGTGGCGGCGCAGGTGGGCCGCCCGGCCAGCTGAAAAGGACTTGTACCGCCATGCACCCCTCCAGCGACATCACCCTCGGCGTGGCGGTCTTCCTGGCCAGTGCCGTCGAGAGTGTGGAAGCCCTCACCATCGTCGTCGCCGCCGGTGTGTCCCGGGGCTGGCGCTCGGCCCTGGAAGGCGCCGCCGCCGCCCTCGGCGTGCTCATCGTGCTGGTGGCGGCGTTGGGGCCGGCCCTGGTCCACCTGGTCCCCATCGACGTGCTGAGGGCTGTAGTAGGGACCTTGCTCCTGGTTTTCGGCCTCCAGTGGCTGCGCAAAGCCGTCCTGCGGGCTGTGGGCCTGAAGGCCAAACACGACGAGGACGCCATCTTCCGCCAGCACGTCGAGAGCCTCTCGGCCGGCTACCAGGCCACGGGGCCGGCGCCCGGAGCCCGCTCCCGGCGGGACGCCACCGGGTTCGTCATCGCTTTCAAGGGGGCCTTCCTCGAAGGCCTGGAAGTGGCCATCATCGTCCTCGGCCTGGGCGGGGGCGACCATCAGCTGGGGCTGGCCAGCGCCGCCGCCGGGGCCGCCATCCTGGTAGTGGCCGGGGTGGGCGTCGTGGTGGCCCGCCAGCTGGCCGGCGTGCCCGAAAACGCCATGAAGATCGTCGTCGGGCTGATGCTCGTGTCCTTCGGCACGTTCTGGGCCGGCGAAGGCCTGGGCCTCCGCTGGCCCGGCTCGGACCTGGCCATACCCGTGCTGGTCGGCATTTACGCCGCGGTGACCTGGGTGCTCGTCCAGCTGTCACGGCCGCGCCGCCAGGCGGTCACGCCGGAGCAGGCCCATGCCGCCTGAGGGCGCCGGAGCGACCGCGGCGGAGGCCGGCACCTCGACCAGGGCCGCCCGGCCGCCCCTGGTTGTGCGGTGGCTGATGGCCTTCGGCCGGTTCTGGTGGGACTTCCTGGTCGGCGACACACCCGAACTACTGATCGGCGTGCTCATCGCCCTGGGCGTGGTGGCCCTGCTGGTGAAGGGCCCTTCGGTCAACGCCGCCGGCGTCGCCGCCTTCCCCGTCATCGTGGCCGTCCTCCTCGGCCTATCGGTCTACCGCGCCCGGCCCCAGCGCTGAACGCCCCGCCCCCGCGAGAGCTCGCGGGCCGGTCCCGGGCCGGGCTCCCCGACGGTCGCCCCCCGACGGTCGCCTCAGCCGGTCAGGAAGCTGAGGCGCACCCGGCGGTGGGGGTTGTCGCGGTTGGTGTCGACAAAGACCACGCTCTGCCACGTGCCCAGGGCCAGTTGACCGCCCAGCACGGGTATGACCAGGGACGGCGAGATAAGGGCGGGGAGCAGGTGGTCGGCCCCGTGGCCGGGCGAGCCATGGCGGTGGCGGTAGCGGTCGTCCCGGGGCAGGAGCGCGCCCAGGGTTTCGAACAGGTCCTCGTCCGAACCCGAGCCCGTCTCCAGTAGGGCCAGCCCGGCCGTGGCGTGGGGCGCGAACACCGAGCACAGCCCGTCGCCCCGGCCGGTGCAGAAGCGCTTCACGTCGGCTGTGATGTCGAGCGCCGACCGTCCCGAGGTCTCCAGGCGCAGCTCCAAAGTGTCCACCCCTATTTTCTAGCCGCCTTTCCCAGCCCGTGGCGGGCCGCCGGCGGCGGCGCCGGTACGGTGGTCGCGTGCCGAGTGTGCCGAGCGTCCCGACCGTCCTCGTCTCCCGCCAGGGCGATGGCGCCTATGCCGTCAGGGTGAGGGGGCCCAAGTCGGAGACGAGCCACGTCGTGTCGGTGCCGGCGGCGCTGGCCCAGAGCCTGGGCCTGTCCGACCTCCCGGGCGAAGAGCTGGTACGGGCGTCGTTCGCCTTCCTGCTCGACCGCGAACCGGCCGGCTCCATACTCCCCCGCTTCAGCCTCGAGAGCATTTCCCGCTATTTCCCGGAGTACTCCAGCGAGTTGCGGAACTACTTGGCATACTGGCGGGATGCCCCGTAACCAACCGTGGTGGCGCAGCGCCACTATTTACCAGATATACGTCCGCAGCTGGCGGGACTCCAACGGTGACGGGGTCGGGGACCTGGCCGGCATCTGCGACAACCTGGATTATCTGCAGTGGCTGGGCGTCGACGCCCTGTGGCTTTCGCCCACCATGCCCTCGCCCAACGCCGACTGGGGCTACGACGTCTCGGACTACTACGGCGTCCACCCTGACCTGGGCACGCTGGCCGACCTGGACCGGCTGGTCGTCGAGGCTGCGGCACGGGAGATAGGGGTCATGCTGGACCTCGTCCCCAACCACACCTCCAGCGCCCACCCCTGGTTCGTGGACGCTCGTTCCGGGAAATGGTCGGTGCACCGCGAGTATTACGTGTGGGCGCCCCCCGGGCCGGACGGTGGCCCGCCCAATAACTGGATTTGCGCCACCGGCGCTCCCGCCTGGACCTTCGACGCCGAAAGTGGCCAGTATTACCTGCACAATTTCCTGCCCGCCCAGCCGGACCTCAACTGGTGGCACGAGCCCGTCCACGAGGAGTTCGAAGAGATCCTGCGTTACTGGTTCGACCGCGGGGTGGCCGGCTTCCGTATCGACGTGGCCCACGGCCTGTACAAAGACGCCCTGTTACAGGACAACCCGCCGGCCGGGCCTACCGACCATCCCGTTATACGACGGGGCAAATTGCGCCCGGTCTACAACTCGCACCGGCCCGAGGTCCATGAGATCTACCGGCGCTGGCGGCAAATAGCCGATGGTTACGAGCAGGAGCCAGCCCTGCTCGGTGAGACGTGGGAGTTTGACTACCAGCGCTTCGGGGACTATTACGGCCGGGAAACGCCCGAGCTGCATATGGGCTTCAATTTCGGTTTTGTGGAATCGGCGTTCACGGCGCCGGCGCTGGCGGGAGTGGTCGAGGCCACGCTGGCCGCCCTGCCCCCCGGTGCCACGCCGGTATGGACGGCGTCCAACCACGACGTGGGCCGGTTCCCGACCCGCTGGTGCGGCGACGACGCCCGGGCGGTCAGGGCGGCGCTGACCGTTCTCTCCAGCCTGCCCGGGACGCTGGTGCTCTACTACGGCGACGAACTAGGCATGGCCGATGTGGACGTGCCCGTCTCCATGCGGCTCGACGAGATGACCATGGGACGGCCGGACAACCAAGGGCGCGACCGGTGCCGGGCCCCGATGCTGTGGTCGCCCGAGAAAAATGGCGGCTTCACCACGCCTTCGGCCCGGCCCTGGCTGCCCCTGGGCCGCACCGCTACCAACGTCAGCGACGAGAAGGCAGACCCCGGCTCCGTGCTCAACTTCTGGCGCCGGCTGTCGGAGCTGCGCCGGGCGGGCCACCTCGCCAGCCTGGACAAGCTGGAGCGGGTGCTGCTCGACGAGCAGGTCTGGGCCTACCGCGTCGGCGAGGTGACCACCGTGGCCAACCTTTCCGACCAAGCCGTCACCCGGCAACTGGCGGGCGACGAGCACCTGCGCGTCCTGGTCTCCTCGGCCACACCGGCGCCGGGCACATTGGTCCTGGGAGCCGACGTGGGCCACCAGCTCCACCTCGGGCCCTGGGAGGCCATGGTCCTGTCCGCCCGCCCCTGAGGGCCGGCAGGTGGCGGCTCAGGCCGTCTCGTCCAGCCCCGGCTCGGGCTCGGCCGGCATCGCCAGGGCCGTGCCCAGGAGCAGGACCACGAAAAGGGCGAAGCTCAGGATGTGCACCAGCGTGCAGTACTCGCAGATGTGGCGCAGCTTGATGAGCTCGGCCCACAGGAGCCAGAGCACGGTGGCCACGCCGGCCACGGAGCCGGTCAGCCGGGCCCGGGCCACCCACGGCGACGCCGCCCGCCAGGCCCACGGGCTGCACAGGGCCAGCATGACCACGGCCCACACCAGGCCGGCCACGGCTACGGGGACCAAGTGGTGGAAGACAGATCCGAAGAAATACGAATAGCTACTGGTGGTCACCAGGCCGCAGTTGACCACTGAGCCGGGCTTGGTGAAAAAGCACGCTATGGCCTTGGGGTTTGCGAAGTGCGTGTACGTCAGGTAGGTGGAATCGGCCACGGCCAGGGCGCAGATGACAAAGGTGGTCATGGGTACCCACCGCGGCGGGACCAGGCGCCCGGGGACCGGTTCCTCGGCCACCGGCGGCTTCGGGGTGCCGCCGGTCCGGCCGGTGCCGGTGGCAGTGGCCGGCGTGCGGCGGGTGTCCGCCCCCACCACCCTGGTCATGGCTAGCTCGAGGCCTTCTTGGTCTTAGCCGTCGTGGAGGGCGCCTTAGCCGTCTTGGAGGGCGTCTTAGCCGTCGTGGTCGGGACAGAACTGGCTTGGGGGACCGCTGAGGTCATGGTGACGCCCTTGAGCGAGGACGGGACCTGCGAACAAACGGCCGCGGGTTGGTTGTGCGTGATCTCGCACAGGTCACCGATCAGGTACCCGGCCGACGCCTCCAGGGACTTCGAGGTGGGGTTGGTGCCGGAGGTCATGTAGGACGCGGCCCCGGCCCACTGCTCGCCGGAGATGGGGCTGGCGTCGAACTGGTTGCCGGTCAGGACGTACTTACCGGCCAAATATATGAACGGGATCGGGTTCGAGCCCGCGTCCTGAGAGGGGATGTACGGCGTGGTGTCGTACTTGCTCACCAGCGCGTCCTCCGCCGAGGTCGGCGCTTGGAGGGGCTGATCGGTGTTGGTCTCTTGCTCGTCGCTTTCGAAACTGAGGTAGGGGCTGCTGTAACTGGAGCCGTAGAAGGAGAACGTAGGAGTGCTGGGGTTGGTGTCGGTGGCCGATGAGGTGGTCCCCCGCAGGCCGCTGAAGGTACCGAACTTCGACAAGGCCATCACCAGCGCCCAGCGCTCGGCCGCACAGTAGGGGCAGTACTCGGCCCCGACGTAGACGACGGCGGGTTTTCCGTTGACGGTGTAGGCAGGGTTCTTGGCCGGCAGCGCCTGAGGAGGCATGCCGTACTCCAGAGCCAGCTGTCCCGCCGTCCGCCACTTTTGCGGTTCGGCCGCCAAGACCATCTTGTCCACGGGCACGCTCTCGACCTGGGCTATGAGGTTGGCGGGAAGGGAGAACGCCCCCGTGGCGATCTTGCCATTGGTGGTGGTGGTCGTGCTCCCGCCCCCGCTGAGGCTGACGGTTATTATCACCGCCACCACCACGGCGACGACACCGATAACGGCGATGGCCGTGTAGATGTTGCGTTGCCGGCGCTGCTGGAGGCTCTGGCGGGCCGACGCCCGGGGCACCGGCCGCCCGCCGCGGGGGGTGGAATAGGCGGCGGGCCGGCCGGCGACCGGGCGCTTGGGTACCGGTGGTCGCGAACTTCCCGGCCGGGGCGGGACCTTCCCCGCCTTGTCGCCGTCGCGCCCCTGCGATGTACCTGCCATTTGTGGCCTTTCTCCCTAGCCAGGGACCATCCAGAAACCAATGCACAGCGTAATGCCTAAACGCGTGCGGCTAGGGCTCAAGGGGGACGGGAACGCCCTGAGAAGGGCAAACTCTCAGCGGGCCCTCAGCGCCGGTTCAGGTCCGGGCACCGGCCAGAGCGGTTACCCATTGGCCCTCGCCCTCGTGCCCGCACGGCCCGGCGCCGTCGCCGCCCGCGGGAGCCTCGCCCTCGAGCAGGCAGCGGCGATGGTAGTGGCACAGCCCGAGGGGGTCGTCGGCCGCCACCTCCGCGCCGCAGTGGGCCGACCAGGTCGGCCCGGTCTGCGCCCAGCACCGCCAGTCCCGGGAGCGGGCCGGGTCCCAATGTGCCTGGTTGGCGAAACCGCCCGACCAGCCGCCGGGCCCGGGGTCTTCCCCCAGGCCGGCTTTGATCTGGGCGACCAGCCTGGCGCCGCCGGCACGCCCCGCCGAGCGGCGTGGCCGGCGGGTGGGTGCGGGGGGCAAAGCGGTGGCGGCGAGAACATTCATCTAATGCGAGGATTCGGCACAACGCTCCTAGAGTTGAGGGCCGAGTAACACAGCACCATGGCTCACATCACAGTCGACCTCAACGACGTTGTCGTGCATTTGACCGCTCTGGAGAGCGTCGCGGCCTGGCGGCGGACGGTCCGGGTGCCGATCACCGCCGTGCGCATGGTCCATGTGGAGGAGCGGCCGCTGGCCGGCCTGGCGCTGCGGCGCATGCCCGGCCTGACCTGCCCGGGCGTTTTCGTGGTCGGGAGCCGGCGGCACCAGGGGCAACGAGAGTTCGCCGCCGTGCGCGCCGGGCACCCGGCGGTGGTCCTCGACGCCGAGGGTGGGGCGTGGGACCGGGTCGTCGTGAGCGACGCCGAGGCCGTCGAGACCGCCGCCGAACTGGCTTCGCTGTTATTGGGACGCGCCCCGGGCCAGGGGCACAGGGCCACCGGCTAGGCCCTGTCCCCGTTATCCCTGTCCCGTTATCCCGGGTGGGCGCCGGACAGCGACGCTGGCCGGGCCGATCGCTGTTCGCCGGGCGGGAGCCGGGCGGACAGGTCTGGCACCGGGCGCCGGCGGCGGGCGTGGTGCGGACCGTCAGCCGCGCCCACCACTGCGTACCCGTGGCGCCCCGAGCGCTTGACGGCGTACATGGCGGCATCGGCCGCCTTGAGGGCATCGCGGGCACCGTTGCCGGGTAGCAGCTCGAAAGGCGCTACGCCTACCGACATGGTGACACCCCCACCGGTCCCGCTCAGGGCCGCGCTCATGTCCGTCCAGACCTCGTCCCTGACCGCCAGCACGAGCTTGCGGGCGACGGCCTCGGCCGCCCAGGCGTCGCCGTCGTGCAGGACGATGGCGAACTCGTCCCCGCCCAGCCGGGCGACGAGGTCCCTGTCCCGCAGGTGGCGGCGCAGGGTGACGGCTACCTCGATGACGAGCCGGTCGCCCGCCTGGTGGCCGAGGGTGTCGTTGACGGCCTTGAAATTGTCGAGGTCCATGACGAGCAGCGCCCCCCGCGGCCCCTCATCGGCACAGGTCCTCAGGTGGTGCGCCAGTTGCAGCTCGAACCAGCGGCGGTTGGCCAGGCCCGACAGTGGGTCCCGGGTGGCCAGGTCGCGCAGGGCCGCCTGCGAGCGCTTGTGCCGCGTGATGTCCACCACGTTGACGAGCACGTTCTCGGCCCGTCCCTGTGGGTCGCGCAGCACCGACGACACCATCTCGCACCAGCGCAAGCGGCCCCCGGCGCAGACCAGGCGCACTTCGTCCCGGGAAGCGCCCCTGGTCCCCGGCGGCGAGCCGGTTTGCTCCAACGCCTTCAGGTCGTCCGGGTAGACCAGGGAGCTGAGACGCCGGCCCAGAAGAGCCCGCTCCTGCTCGCCGAAAAGGGTGCAGAAGGCGGGGTTGACTTCCACGAGGCGCCCGTCCAGGCTGACCTTGGCCATCCCCAGCGGGGCGGCCTCGAACGCCGCCCGCCAGCGGTCGGCCGCCTTGGCCCGGCGCGCCGCCGCCAGGCGCGACGCGGCCCGGCACGCTTCCAACTTCTGGCCCCAAACCTCGAGCACCCCGGACAGGCCCGTCGTCACCCCCAGCCCTGTGCTGACCGCCACCGCCGCGCCGGCCAGCGCCGCGGCGGCCAGCCAGGAAGCGCAGCGGCTCGCCCCGGCCCGAATTACACGCGTGAAACTTGCCATTCCCCCTTATCGTCGGGCCGAGGGCCGGGCTTGAGGGCCGGTGGGCACGGCTCGTCCTAAAGGACGCGCAGCCGGGTCGTCGCCGGCATGTCCGCCAGCGTGCTGAGCATGTCCGGGGGGAAATCGCTGGGCGTGTCGGTGATCACGTAGCCGACGTCGCCCCGGGTCCCCAGGTACTGGCCCTCGATGTTCATGTCGTGCGCGGCGAACATGTTGTTCACCGCGGCCAGCACCCCGGGCACGTTGGCATGGACGTAGGTCAGGCGGAACTCGCGGGCGTCGGGGGGCAGGACCAGGTTGGGCAGGTTGACCGACAATGAGGTGGACCCCAGCGCCAAGTAGTCGTGCAGCTTGCCGGCCACGAAGCGACCAATGTCCTGCTGGGCCTCCTCGGTGCTCCCGCCCACATGGGGGGTCAGGATGACGTTGGGGAGGCCGCGTAGTTCGGACACGAAGGGCTCGCCCTTGCGCTTGGGCTCGTTGGGGAAGACGTCCACCGCGGCGCCGGCGATGTGCCCGCTCTCGATGTGCGCCCGCAGGGCGCCGTGGTCGACCACGAAACCCCGGGAGAGGTTGAGGAACAGGCTGCCCTGCCCCATGCGGGAGAACTCCGGCTCGCCGAAAAGGCCCCGGTTGCCTTGCCGGCCGTCCACGTGCAGGGTCACGATGTCCACCGCCTCGAGCAGTTCTTCGAGCGCGGAACAACGTCTGGCATTTCCCAGGGCCAACTTGTCGTCCGTATCGTAAAACCACACCGCCATACCAAGCGATTCGGCCAGCACCGACAGTTGCGAGCCGATGTTGCCGTAACCCACGATGCCCAGGCGCCGGCCGCGGACCTCATGGCTCCCCTGGGCCGATTTGTCCCAGATCCCCTCGTGCATCTGGCGCGATTTGTCGGTAAGGCCGCGCTGGAGCGCGATTATTTCGGCGATCACGAGCTCGACGACGCTGCGGGTGTTAGAGAAGGGGGCGTTGAAAACCGCCACCCCGTGGGTGCTGGCGGCGTCGAGGTCGACCTGGTTGGTGCCGATGCAAAAGGCGCCCACGGCCAGCAGGTGGGGCGCCGCCCGGAACACGCCCGAGGTCACCTGGGTGTTGCTCCTGATGCCGAGGATGTCGACCTGGGCCAGGTGCTCGACCAGCTCGGCCTCCCCCAGGGCGCGGTCCAGGACCTCCACCTGGTAGCCCGCCTTGGACAGCAAGGCAGTGGCATCGGGGTGGATGTTCTCCAGAAGAAGGACGCGCAGGTCCTGGGGGGGGCGGCGAGCGACGGTCATTGCCCCAGCCTACGGGTTAGGAGAAAATGCACCGCCCGGTCACGGAAAACCGCCCACGGGTCACTGGAAATGGACGGGCACGCTGAACGAGCGGCCGCCCGAGGCCACCACCACGGTCCCGACGCTGAAGGAGGCCGGGACCACGAACCCCATGACGATGGCCTCCCGGTCGGAGTCGGGCAGCGCCTGCGCCCCGGCCACCTCGCCGCCCGGCAGCTGCAGGGTGAAGTCCGAGGCGGGCAGGAACGAAGAGCTGACCGGGAGGGCCGTCGCCAGTACCTGCAGGTAGGCCTCGTCGGGCTGGGGCGGGACGGTGCCGCCGTCGCTGCCGGCGAACCAGACCAGGGAGGCGTCGCTCACGCGCACCGTCACGCCGGGGAGGGTGCCGCTGGCCGAAAGGGGTTCGTCCGTCGCCGCCCGGGCCAGGACGCTGGGGCCGGGTTCGAGCGCCCCCGTCCAAAGCAGCACCTTCTGGTCCAGCCCCTTGTCCGATATGACCAGGACCGGCGGGGCACCGGCCGGGACCGAAGCCACCACGGTCACGTCGGCCGAACGGGAGGTATTGACCACGGGGAGGACCGCCGTCTCGGTGCCGGCCAGCACCTCCATGGCCGGCTGGTCCGAGCCGGCAGTGCCCGCCTCACTGGCGCTCGCCGGGACCGCGCCGGCGTCTTCCCCCGGGCTCACGGCTAGCTCCGCCACCACGAAAACCTGGCCCCTGGGCGGCAGGAGGAGCGTGGCCAGGGGCAGGCCGGAGCGGTTGGCCTGGGCCGAATAGGCGCTGCCGGGCGGGTTGGAGGCCACCCGCAGGGCGGCCGGGTCGAGGCGCGCGCTGACATGGCCGAGCTCACCGAAGGCCACCAGCCGGTACGACTGGCCCCAGTCCCCGATGAGGTCGGCGACCGGGGCTGGGCGCAGGTCGGGGGGCGGGTTACCGAGGGCCGCCGCCCAGCCCGCAGGTTGGCGGGGCACCGCCGGCACGGCCAGGCCGGCATCGCCGGCGGGCGGGGCCTCCCCGTCTAGGCGGCGCAGCACCTCGCCTTTGGACAGCGCCACCGTGCTCTCGGGCGAGGGGCCCAATGCCACCGCCACCTTGACCCCCGAACTAGTCGGGGACGAAGCCGACAGCTTGTAGGTGAGCCAGGGGGCGGACGGCGAGGACCACGGGAGCAGCACGGGGCCGCACCTCAGGTACGGCGCCACATCGTGGGCAGCCGGGGTGGGCAGGCTGAAGTAGCAACGGCTCTGCGGGGACAGCGCCCCCTCATTGGCACCGGTAAAAGACTGCATCGACTGCTGGGCCTGGGCCAGGGCTTGGGAGCCGTCGCTGAACGGTTCGCCTTGCCAGTAAAGGGCGGGGGCATGGCCCCGCAGGGCCACCAAAAGGATGATTATCACTAGGGCCGCCAACGCCACTAGCACCGCCCAGCGCCGGGCGAACACGGCCGGGCCGCCTTCATGTGCCCGTCCAGTTGCGCCCGGTCGGGTCGCGCCCCGCGCTCCCGGGGGCGCCAGACCGGGCGGAGCCGTCCCGCCGTCACCGGAGGCCCTCGCCTCCTCCACGACGGGGCCATCGCCCAGGGCCAGGGTGTCGCCTCTGGCCAGGGTGTCGCCTCTGGCCAGGGGGTCGCCGGGACCGCCCGGCTCGGCCGCCGCGCTCGCCTCCCCGGCGCCCGCGGCGTGCTCTGTCCAGGACCGCCCGTCCCACCACCGCCAGCGCCCAGCCGTCTCCGGGTCGGCGTACCATCCCGGGGCGCGTTGGTTGGCCACGGGACTACGGTAGGCCGTATGGCAACTGCTCCGGTGTCCGTTATGGTGCGTCCCGGCCAGATAGAGCTCGAGGAACGGCCGATGCCTGTCCCCGGCCCGGGGCAGGTGCTCGTCGAGGTGAGCGCCGTAGGCGTGTGCGGCTCCGACGTGCACTGGTTTACCGAAGGCCGCATCGGCGAGCTGGTGGTCACCGGGCCTCTGGTCCTCGGGCATGAGGCGTCCGGCGTAGTGCGCGAGCTCGGGCCGGGGGTGGGCCGGCTGAAGGTCGGCGACCGCATCGCCATGGAGCCGGGCGTGCCCTGCCGGCGGTGCCGGGCCTGCCGCAGCGGCCAGTACAACCTGTGCCCGGACATCCGCTTCTTCGCCACGCCGCCGGTAGACGGGGCCTTCGCCCGCTACGTCGTGCACGACGAGGATTTTTGTTACGTGCTGCCCGACCACGTCTCCGACGACGCCGGGGCGCTCCTAGAGCCGCTCTCGGTGGGTATTTGGTCGACCTGGAAGGCCCACATCGCCGTGGGAGACCGCGTGCTGGTGACCGGGGCCGGGCCGATCGGGCTCGTCGTCACCGCCGTGGCCCGGGCCGCCGGGGCGCAGGAGGTGGTGGTGACCGACACCCAGGCCGTGCGCCTGGCGTCGGCCACCAAGATGGGCGCCACGACGGTCGTCGACGCCCTCCAGGACGGGGACGCCCTGGCCGACATGGGGGCAGACGTGCTGATCGAGTGCTCCGGCTCTATGGAGGCTCTCGACACCGGGATCAGGGCGCTACGGGGCGGCGCCCGGGCCGTGGTCGTGGGCATGTCGCCCGAAAGCCACCCGCGGGTGCCCCTGGCCCTCGTCCAGTGGCGGGAGATCGAACTGACCGGGACTTTCCGCTACGCCAACACCTACCCGACCGCCGTGGCCATGGCCTCAGCGGGCACAGTCCCCCTGGACGACCTGGTGACCGGCCATTACAGCCTGGCCCAAGTGGAAGAGGCCCTGCTCGCCGGCCGGCGCGACCCCCTGGCCGTGAAGCCGGTCGTGCTGCCGGGCAAGTAGGCGAGCCGGTCGCCGTCCCTAAGGGCCGATGGCGGCCACTTCGGCGACCTCGGCCACGCCCGAAGTTTGTGCCGATACCCGGATGGCCAGGGCTTGCCTTCCCGAGGGCATGTCCGCCAGCAGATAGGGCACCTGGCCCCCGGCGCCGACCCCACCGGGGGCGGACGCGATCGTCTCCCACGTGCCCCCGGGCAGTTCGATGGCGACCGTGACCGCCCTCAGCCGGGCGGAACTGGAAACCGATCCCACGCTCACCTGGGACAACGTGACCGGAGCAGGCCACGTCCATTCGAAGTCGGCCTGGCCCGCCCGCGCCGGGGCGCGGTAGGCGGGGGTGCCCGTATCGCCCTGGCCGTCCGGCGCCAGGCTGGCCCGGCGGAAAGGCGTGGCCGGCGCGGTGCTGGTGCGGTCGACCAGGCCCGGCTGGGACGTTCCCAGGCCCACGAGCTCGAACACCGACGTGTGGTCGAGGCTTATAGACAGCAGGCGCACGGCGCCGAGCGTGGCCGCCGTCGGCTGCGTCGTCGCCAGGCCGAGAAGGCAAGGGCTGTCCACCAGCCAGGGGAGGTTGAAGTCCCCGATCGTGAGGAACTTGGCGTCATCGGCGGCCAGGGCGTTCTTCACCGCCGGCACCGAGCACCGGTTGGCGGAGGCGAAGGGGCCGAAGGGCGTGGTGGCGGTGAACGCCGTCCACGCCGTGCGATGGCCGGTGAAATAGGCCACGCTGCCCCGGTAGTCCGTCTCGACGACCGAGCTCGGCGGCCCCAGCGTCCTGAGCAGCGACATCGCCGGCGAGTGGGCGAACTCGGAGCTCTGCTGGCCCTGCCCGTAGAGGTAGTCCTGGGTGAACCCAAACGCCGTGGGCACCCCTGCGGCCAGCACGGCTACCACCACCGAGAAGGCCACTGCCGCCCGGCTGATGCTGCGGCCGCCCAGGGCCAGCACGGCCCGGCCGAAAACACAAGCTCCGACCACGTACCACAGCGTCACTACCGGCAGGACGAGGATCACGCGGCGCTGGTTGGTGTAGGCGTAGGCCAGGGTCTCGGCGAAGTAGGCCCAGATCATCCACGAGTCGCCCCGGGGATGGCGCCGGTACCAGGCCACCGAGCCCAGCACGCAAAAGACGGGCACGGTCGCTCCCACCACGACCACCAGCAGGTGGACCGGCCCGGCGCCCGCTACCGGCCTCCCTGATGGCAGCACCGACTGGCGCAGGACGCTGCCTAGGTAGGCCCAAGTGCCCGAGACCACCTGGGCCGGCAGGTGGGCCAGGCCGCCATTGCCTGTATTGGAGATCTCGCCCGCGTAGCGGTCGCCCACCGCCGCCGCCCCCGTGACCAAGCGGGCCACCAGCCCGGGGAGCAACAACGCCCCGACCCCGGCACCCACGCCCGCCGCCCGGCGCCAGCGCCGCCGCCACAGCTCGTAGACGACCAGGCCCACGGTGAGGGCGATGCCGGCTTCTTTCAACCAGACCAGGAAAGCCAGCAGGACGACGACGACGCTGGCCCAGCGCCACCCCGGCTGGCGCTCCCAACGGTCCAGGGCCAGCAGGGCCAGCACCAGCACGAGCAGGAAGGGGGCCTCGGCCATCACCATGGTCGAGTAGGTGGCGAGGACGGTGTTTATGGCCAGGATGACAAGTACGGCGGCCCGCTGGCCCGGCTTCACCCGCCGGCCGCCCATCCAGGCCCAGAGCAACGGGTACAGGGCGCACGTGCACAGGGTCGAGAACAGCCGGAGCGGGCCTAGCGCCGACCCCCAGATCCACACCAGGGGGACGAGCAGCAGCGGGTAGCCGGGCAGGTAGTTGGCCACGACCGACATCCCGCTCGGCATCGTGGCCGTAAGGCCTCCGCCCGAGGCCAGCACGTGGGCGGCCATCAAATAGTTGCCGTCGTCGTCAAAGGAGCCGACGTGGTACGTGGGGGCCACGGCAAAGGTGTGGACGACCTGGATGACCAGCGGTACGAGCCAGCCGAGCGCCCACCACCCCGACGTCGGGGCCCCGAGCCGGCGGCCCAGGTGAGCCCATGGGCTCGGGGCTGGTACGCTCGTTGTGCTGGTGGCGTGCCGGTCCTTTACACGGGAAGCCAACGAGCGCGACTAACCTTTCACTATCGCTCGACTAAGCCCTTTCTTGACGCCTGCCCGGTCCACGTCCGAAGCTGGAGGAGATATGTCTGCTTCCGTGGACATCGACCAGTCGGGCACCCCGACCGATCCTAGCCAGGCTCGCCTCGTAGAGCCCGGCGCTCCCGCACTCGCCCGCCCGCCCCGCACCGTCCTGCACTGGCTGGTCGACGGCCACTGGTTGGGCCGCTGGCGCACCCCGTTGTTGTTGAAGATCTGGCGTTACGGCGCCGGGTCGATAGTGGCCTTTGTGACCAGTGGCGTGGCCTTCTACGTTTGCATCGACTGGTTCGGCCTGGGCGCCATCACCTGCTCGGTCATCGCCTTCTTCGCCGGGGCCGTACCCAACTGGGTCCTCAACCGGCGCTGGGCCTGGCAGAAGCGGGGCCGGGAGGGCGTCGGTCGCGAGACCACCCTCTACGTAGTCGTCTCCCTGATCAGCCTGGTGGTTTCGGCCATTGTCACCAAGCTGACGGCCATGGCGTCGGACGGCTCCGGCCACATGATGAGAGACGTCCTGGTGACGCTCAGCTACCTTTTCTCGGTGGTCGTGCTGTCCGGCCTCAAGTACCTGGCCTACGACCGCTTCGTCTTCATCGACCGGCGTCGTTCCCGCAGCCAGGTGCCGACCACGACGGAGCAAAACCTCGCCCCGTAGAGAAGGTTCCCGCCCTTTTTGGTCTTACCGTGCCGGCGGGCGTTCATGGCGATAGGCACTTCTTTGTAGCGGTAGCCCGCCATGACGGTGCCGATGAGCAGCTCGGACGCCTGGTACTGGGGCTGGTCGAGCACGACGTCGGCGGTCACCTCGGCCTTCATGGCCCGGATCCCGCACGACGGGTCGGTGACCTTCTGGCGGACCAGCACGGTGATGAGCCCGGCGAAGAGCACGACACCGAGGTTGCGCACGGCGTCCTGGCTGGTGGTGGAGCCCAGCCGCCGCGACCCGGAAACAAAGTCCGCCTCGTTGTTGACCAGCGGCGCCAGCACGCGTTCCATGTCGTCGCTGTGGTACTGGCCGTCGGCGTCACTGGTGAGGACGAAGCGCGCCCCACGCTGGCGGGCCAGCAGGTACCCGAGGCGCAAGGCGGCCCCCTGGCCCCGGTTGACGGGGACGTCGCACACCAGGGCCCCCGCCGCCGCCGCCATCTGCGCCGTCTTGTCGGACGAACCGTCGACGACCACCATGACTTCGGTGCCCAAGCGGCACAGCTGCGCCGGCACGGCGGCGACCACCGTCCCCACGCTCGCCTCCTCGTTGTAGGCGGCGATGACCACGGCGACCGGGGCGGGGGGACGGTCGGCGTACAGGGAGCCGAAAGCGGCCGCCTGGTCCAAGTCCAGCTGGCTCAGAGAGCCACTGCCCCCCGGCTCAGGGCCCCGTGGCTCAGGGCCCCGCGGCTCAGGCCCCCCGGCCACGGCTGCTCCCCCATTCGGCCGCCACCTCGGCGATGCCATCCCCCAGGCTCACCGAGGGAGCCCACCCCCAGCTCCGGGCCACGGAGTTGTCGACGATCACGGCGGGCATCTCCCCGGCTTTGGCCGGCACGTGGTTGGCACGCAGAGCCATGCCGAGCGCCTTTTGGACCACGTCGATCAGGTCGAGCACCGACACCGACGAACCGGAGCCGATCACCACCGGCCCAGTGAGGTCGGGCGTGCGCAGGGCCATCATGATGGCCGATACGACGTCGGCCACGTTGACGTAGTCGCGGACCTGGCGGCCGTCGCCGTAGACGTCGAGAGCACCCTCGCTGGCCGCCACCCGCATCAACCGGGGCACGATGCTGTCCTTCTCCGACATGCCCGGGCCGTAGACATTGGTGAAGCGCAGGGCCACGCCCCGCACCCCGTAAGCGGCGTTGTAGCAGGACAACAGCATTTCGCCGGCCGCCTTGGTGGCACCGTAAGGCGTCAGCGGGCCTAGCGGCACCGACTCCTTCAGTACCCCCGAAGCCCCCGCCCCTACGACCGCATTGGTCGATGCCAGCACGAAGGCGGCCACCCCGGTACGGCGGGCGCGTTCGAGCAGCGCCTCGGTCACCAAGACGTTGTTCTCAAAGGTCCCCCGGGGATCCTCTATGGACCTCAAGACCTGGGTCTGCGCCGCCAGGTGCACTATGGCTGCCGTCCCAGGCGCCACCGCCGCGTCAACGACGGGGGGCTCCCTCAAGTCGCCCAGTACGTCCGTTACGGCGTGGTCGCCGGCCGGATGGCAGCGGAAGGCCGGCGCCGGGCGCCGGTCCACCGTGACCACGTCGGCTCCGCCACGGCACAGGGCGGCGACAACATGGGCCCCTATGAACCCGGAGCCCCCGGTCACGACGACGCGCTGGCCTGTCAGGTCGATGACCGGCGAGCCGGTTAGCAGCGAGCCGGTGTGCGGCGGCGCGCCGGAAGTTCCCTCAGCTCCCGTAGGCATCGCACCAAACTATACGTTGGGGCGCCTGCTCGCCCCCCTGGCAGGGCGGCACGCCCAAGGGCGGAGTATCGTGACCGCCATGCCCACCCCTTTGGCCCGAGGCGGCGCCCGGGCCGGCACCCCGACGGCCAGGGCCCCCCGGTCGCCACTGGCCGCCGCCGTCCCGACCGCCCTGCGCCGAGGCCCGGGATTGCCGAGGACCCTGTCTTTCGACATCGGGGGGACCGGCCTCAAGGCCTCCGTGCTGTCCAGGCACGGCGAGCTGCTCCATGAGCCCGTCCGCACGCCCACGCCCTACCCGTTGCGGCCCGAACAGCTCGTCGCCGCCCTGGCCAACCTGGCCGCGGGGCTACCCAGCTACCAGCGCGTATCGGCCGGGTTCCCGGGGATGATGCGCTCCGGCCGCATCCTGTCGGCGCCGCATTTCATCTCCCCCACCGGTCCTGAGGGCAAGCCGTCGCCCGCCCTGGTGAAAGCGTGGACGGGCTTCGACCTGCAGTCCGCCCTCGCCGCTGCGCTCGGCAAGCCGTGCCGGGCCGCCAATGATGCCGACGTCCAGGGTGCCGCCTTGGTCAAAGGCGAGGGCCTGGAGCTCGTGATCACCCTGGGGACGGGCGTGGGCACGGCGCTGTTCTGGAAGGGCAAGCTGGCGCCCCACCTGGAACTGGCCCACCACCCTCTCGGCAAAGGGGGGCGTACGTACAACGAGGAGCTGGGCGAGGCCGTGCGGGAGAAGGTGGGCAACAAAAAGTGGAACGCCCGGGTGGCCGTAACCCTGGTCATCTTGAAAGCGCTCGTTTTCTACGACCACTGCTACATCGGCGGGGGCAACTCCAGGCGTGTCACCATAGACCTCCCGCCCGACGTCAGCCTGGCCGACAACACGGCCGGGATACTCGGTGGCGTCAAGCTCTGGGAGCGGACCTGAGCGACCGCCGGTCCTAGGCCAGCACGTCCCGGGACGTCATGCGGGCCCAGGCGGCGGAACCGAAAACGACCACATAACCGGCCTGGAGCACCAGGTCCTTCCCGATCTCGTGCCATCTGACGGGGGCGCGGGCCAGGTCGGTGAACGCCGTCCAGTAGTTCGTCAGCATCCACGGGTGGAGGAACGACACCTCCGACACTCCGTCCACGATGGCCGAGACGATCACCACGGCCACAGTTACGGCCATGGCGGCGATGGGGGCGTCGGTCAAGGTAGAAATGAACAGCCCCACCGACGCCAGCCCGAACATGGACGCCCCGACCACGGCGGCGGCCAGCAGGCTCCGGCCCACGCCGTCCAGTAGGGGCAACGTCGTCCCCGACAGGGTGACCACCGCTCCGTGGGGGAACAAGGCGAAGCCGATCGCCAGGCCCGCCACCACCACGACGAGCGCGGCCACCACGCAGAAGATGGCCACGACGATGCCCTTGGCCAGCAGCAGCCGGGCCCGTCCGGCCGGCCGGACCAGCAGGTAGCGCAGGGTCCCGAGGCTGGCCTCGCCGGCAATGGCGTCGCCCGCCACCACCGCCACCGACAGGGGGATGAAAAATGGCATGGTCACAGCCAGCCCGGCCAGGGCGGTGAACACCCCGTTGTGCGAGGCCCGGTCCAAAAATGCCGGCCCGTTGCCCGCCCCGGGCCCGCCGGAGAGGTAAACGGCCAGCGCCAGCAGGACGGGAACGGCGGCCAGGGCCACCAGCAGCGTCCTCACCCGGGCCCGCCCGAAGACGGTGCGCGCCTCAACCAGCCACATCTGGTACATGCCCCCTTTCCGACTGGCCCGGGAAGAGATGCCCGTAGCGGTCCAGGGTGAAGCTAAGCCCAGGTGGTGCGGTGCTCTTCCCGGATGCCGACACGATAGCCAGGCTAAAGCAGCGCACCCGCAACCGGCCGGCGGCCACAACGGGTGCGGGTTAGGGGGTGATGGCTGTGAAGGCCCTAGTGGACCTGCGAGCCGGCAGCTAGCGTAAGCCGGGACCGGCTCGGGAGGTCGTAGATGCTTGGGGCAACGTCGAGACCTGGAGCGGGACGGCTCGGCCGGTCCAACCGGCGCCGAACCCGACATGGCAGCCGGTGACCACCCATCCGATGAAAGGATGATCATGCACGCTCGAAGGCTCGGTGGACTGGTTGTGTGCGCCTCACTGGTGGTCGTTGGTGGCACGCAGGTCGTCGTTGGTGACGCCCAGGCCAATGCCTCCACGGACGTGTCCGGCAACCCGGCGGCGATCGCCTACGTCGACTTGGTGGCGGCAGCCACCCAGCGTATGGGGGCCGAAGAGGAAACCATCCCGGGACAGGAGGCGATAGAAGATTACGTCACGCCACAGTCCTGGCACGTCACCACGGAGTACATAGTCGGCGCCTCCGTGCCGAGCGGCTACGTCCCGACTGTGGAGTACACCACGATCGCCGCCAAGGCGGCGCGACTCGTGTGGGCATCGACGATCATCGTGCCCTCGGGCTGTCCCACGGCGAGCGCGCCTACCTGTACGAGGACTACCGACAACATCACGGCCTTGTTCCTGCTGACGAGCGCCGGGTCTTTCATCCACCCATACCACTACCCGGACCTGTGCTGGAGCAAGGGTACGGGCACCGTCGCCAACCGGACGCAGACGGGCGGGCCCGTGGGCTACTACCCCTATGGCGACTACTTGCCCCTGCGTCGTGCGGGGGCGACCATGGTTGTCACTGAAACCTGGCCCGCGGGCGGAGGTCAGACGGGGACCGAGACCGACACGATCGCCGTCGCCACTCATCTTCCCATCTCCACCTTCGTCAATGTGCCCGCCGCTTCCGGGCATCCTGGCTACACCCAGCATTTTGCCTACCACTGGCTCGCCACCGCGCCACCAGAACCACAAGTCGGAACGCTCTGCAGCTGAACAAAACGCCTTCACCGGCCACCTACGCACCATAGGCGGTCGCCGGAGAGCAGTACGTCGTCGCGGCGCCCGAAGACACCCTGCTTGGGATCGTGCACAACGCTGGGGGCGAGTACCAGCCCGCCGCCGTCGGGGCCATGGTCACCTCGACGAGCGGAGTGATCGCGGCAGGCAAGTACGGTGCGGCGACAGCCGTTACCTCGCCAAGATCGACGAGATCACCGGTTTGTTCGTCGAGGGCTCCGGCCAGGTGCTACTGGGCCAGCGGATCGCGTAGCCCTTTGCCCCATACTGGTGCTCTACGGCAGCAGAGTGTGGGTCTCGAACCCGGTCTCTTGAGGCGGGCTCGTGAAGCCACCCTCGATCCCCGCCTGCATGAGCGGGATGAGTACCCCGTCCCGGAACTCTTCCCAACTGGCTTTAGAGTCGTGGACGGCTACCACCGTCCAACCGCCCTCGGTCGCTCCCGACATGTGGAAGACCTGACCCTTCGGTAGCTCGAACTCGCCCGGGTGTACAGCCTGTAGGACGGCGTCGTACTGCTCCTGGGTACCGCCCGGGAAAAAGTGCACGATCCCGTAAGCCATTAGTTGTCCCCTTACTCATCACCTAGCGGCCGCGATGACCGGGCCAAAGGTTACTCCAAAGCTCACGGTGGCATCGGATCCCTGAAAGGCTTGCAGGCCGGTCCAGACGCCAACGCTTGACCGATTCGCTTGGCCACCTCAGCAGATCAGCCCCCGGTGGCTAAGGGCCCGTGTCGTCCGGCGATCGGCGAGGTCCAGTCTGTTGGACCGAAGAGCCTTGAGATCATTGTCGGGAATAGCTGCGAAGAGGACCCGGTCGACCACCGCGGCAGCGGCTTCGACCGAGGAGGTAGCAAGTGTCTGCTTGACCTGCGGGAGGAGTGCCGTAAGTTCAGCCGCGTGCCGGCGGACTAGGTCGGGCGTTGGCAAAGGGAGCTTTCGGGCCTCTCCGGGCTCTAGCTTCAGGATCCCTCCCCCGTACGAGCGCCCGGATAGCTCAGCGCCCAACAGAGTCGCGCTGTTCAGCGACGCTATGGCAAGCGGGAGTACGAGATCTCGCAGGCTTGGGAGCACGTAGAGCCCGTGGACGCTGTTCAAGTGCCTCACCCGGGCCGCATTGACGGCAAGCCGTGGAGTGTCCGCGTTCATGTACGTCACGAAAAGATCAGCAACGGGAACGATGGGAGGACGCCACCAGGGGTCACGAATTCGGCATTTGTAGGCCTCGTGGACGCCCTCGGACTCCCCCTGTCTGACGTAGCGAACGCCCTGCGGGGACGGCTCACCGGCTGGTCGGAAAAGATAGGTAGGCATTCCGGCTCGCTCAGCGAGCCGGAGGTCAGATTGAGTGAAGGTGACGGCTCTCAAATGACGAGAACCCGGAGGTGAGATGCGAACGAGGTCGTTGCGTGCCAGGTCCAGCTCACGAACCTGGTCGGATGTGAGAGCGAAAAAGCGGTTGTTGCCCGTTACTGCCCCGAGTGACACTCGGCCCCAAGCGCTGAGCGGCTGAGTCAGCTGAGCGGCGGTCAAGGCCTCCACGACGCTGTGAGCGTTGCTTGCCATAAGGGACGGGATCCAACGGTCTCCCGGCGCTTTCGGGCGCCAGTGGGTGGTCCCCGCATTGCTCGAACGGAGCGCCTGACCTCCGGTTACTCGAACGATCTCGATGGCGTCTGTCGGGCCGTGTCCCTCAGCCAGCAATATCAGAGCGTCGGTCAGAACTCCCGGAAACAGGGCAGTGTCCGAAAGTACAAGCCGGACTCGTTTGAAACGATGGAGAAGGAAGGCTCTCACTTCCGAAGCGAACCCCGCCGTCAGCAATTCTGCAGGCAGGACTAGGCCGAGTCGTCCCTCGGGACCTAGCTGAGCAGAAGCGTGAATGACAAAGGGTGCCCATAAGTTCGTCCGCTGGGGCAGTACAACGCCTTGGGCGAGGGCCGCTCGAAGTGCCACCGCTCGGGCGGTGCCCGTCAGTCCGTGATACCGACTGGGCCCTCACACCCGGGGTGCTCATCTCTGGCTCAACCCTAGAGTCTGGCAGGGACGTGAACCGGTACCCTGCATGTAGCCTCAACCAGCCACATTGAAACCTTCGCCTGTCAAGGCCACAAAGGCGTCCTCCAGGGAGCGCTGCTCCCTGACCAGCATGCGGACGCCGATGCCGGCCTCGACCAGGTGCCGGCAACAGTCTTCGGCGCGCAACCCGTTGAGCGTCCCGACCAGCTGGCTGCCCTCCCGGGCGACGTCGGCCATCCCCAAGCCGGCCAGGACCTGGCCCGCCCGGGCCGGGTCGTCCGTCTCGACCCTCAGCTTGGGGACGGCACTGGCGCGAAGCTCTTCGAGCATCCCCTGCATCAACAGTTTGCCGCGGTGCATGACACCGACGTGGCTGCACACCTGCTCGATCTCGGACAGGAGGTGCGAAGACAGGAAAACCGTCGAACCTTCCTCTCCCACCTGACGGATGAGATGGCGGATCTCCCGGGTCCCCTGGGGGTCCATGCCGTTGGTGGGCTCGTCCAGGACCAGCAGCTGGCGGGGCCGCAGGAGCGCCGACGCCAGTCCCAGGCGTTGGCGCATGCCCAGCGAGTAGGCCTTGTACTTCTTCTTGGCGGCGGCGCTGAGGCCGACCCGGGCTAGCGCCTCAGCGATCCTGCGCTCCCGGGTGGAGGACTGGCCGTCCGGGCCCATGGCATCGAGGCGGGCCAGGTTGTCGTGCCCCGACAGCCATGGGTAGAAGGCGGGGCCCTCGACCAGGGCGCCCACCCGGGGCAGGGTGCTCATGCCCTGTTCCGGCATCGGTCGGCCCAACAGGGCCCAGCTCCCCGCACTTGGGCTCAACAGCCCTAGTAGGACCCGGATCGTCGTCGTCTTGCCCGAACCATTGGGGCCCAGGAAGCCGTACGTGGACCCCACCGGTACGGCCAGGTCGATGGCATCGACGGCGGGGACGCCGCCGAACAGCTTCGACAACCCCCGGGTCTCGATGGCCAGCGGGGAGGTCTGCGGCACCACTTCGCCCGGGGCGGGAGCGTTGGTCAGGAGCTGGCGGAGGCGGCCGCCTCCAGCACACCGGGGGTCACCAGGCCGGCGTAGAACTGGCCGCCCGGCAGGATGAGCACGTTGAGGAGATCGGTGCTGAACAGGCGCCCTTGGAGGCCGTCGAAGTCCACCACCGTCGTCCCCTCCGACAGCGCCCCCTGTTGGGCCTGGTCGACCAGCTCGCTCGAGGAACCGCTGATAACCGTCGTCCACCCCGTGCCCGTCTTGTGAAGGCTGCCCAGTTGGCCCGGTTTGGGCGCCTCGCCGCTGGCCCCACCGGCCGTGAGGGTATGGGTGACCACCCGCGCCCCGGGCGGCGGCGTAAAGGTGAGCTCGGCGGCGGGCGGCGTCCCTAAGTGCAGGGCCCCCGTAAAGCCCAGTTCGAGCGCGGCGGCCGTCTGCCCCGTGGCGTAGACGGCCACTTGCAGGGGCACACCGCTGAGCGGGCCCGACGCCCCGACGTCGACCTCGATGTGGTCGACCGTGCTACCGGAAGCAGACTTCGGTGCCACGATCAACTGGTAAGCGGGTTGGCCGGCGACGTACAACGGGTCGCCCATGGTCACCGATGTCGAAGCGCTCAGGTGACCGAGGAGACGGGAGGCCAGCTGTTGCGGGGTGACCGCCGGTCCCGCTGCCGGTGCCGGCGGGCTGGTGGGCGCGGCGCCGGTCGTCTGCGGGCCGACCAGGTGCGTGGCCGTGTTGGTCGAGCTGTCCCACAGCCACGCCTGGTCGCCGTTGCGCACCAGGTCGACCTCTTCGGCCGGGGGCAGGAGCAAGGCCAGGTGCTCGGACTGGGCCCCATCGAGCCACACGTCGATCTCGTGGCTGCCCGAAAGCATTGTCAACGGGTCGAACCCGCTCGTCGCGCTGCTCTCGCTCCCCGCGGCCGACTGGCCTGCCCCGCTTTCCAGGGTGGACAGGTCGGATAGGCCCAGGTTGGCCGTCCAGGTGAGGCTGCCGCTCACCTGGGGCGGCTGCGCCTTGGCCACGTCCGCCAACAACTGCGTCACCGACAGCGACGGCAGGCCCGGGGGGGCCGACGCCCCGCTCAATGTCGGCACCCACGCCGCCGCTCCCACCGCCAGCACTGCCACCGCGGGCACGCCGTACCGGGCGCGCCTCCCCACGTACCTCATGGGCCCCAACCTACTGCTCCCCGCCGCCGGCCAGTATGAAAGCCGTCTAAATCCGTGCCGTCACCCTAAATCCGTGCCCTCACCGCGAACTGCGTAGAGGGGCATCCGTTTTTCGTTTTTGTCAAATTCAGGAAAACGCCATATGCACCCGGTCTCAGCAGCGAAGGGCGGCGGTCTCGGCAGCAAAGGGCGGCGGTCTCAACGGTGTTGGGGGGCGGCGCCGCGGGCGCTAGCGCCGGTCCAGCACCAAGGGGCCCTTCGGCCCGATGACGTCTCTGACCTGGGCGTGGAACGCCCGCACCTCGGCCAGGGGCGGCCGGTGCACGACCTCGCCGGCTTCTACGGCTCTCACCTGTAACGGACGGGCCCCGCCGTCCGGGCATCGCGGAGAGGTCGTGACGATATCCGCCCAGACAGGGCCGGCCGCCGAGGGAGCACCCGGGTCGAGCCGGCTAGGGCAGTCCTCGAGCATTGCCCTCCACGCCCATTTGCGCCCACCGAAGGACGCCTTACCCGCCGATCGTTTGGCCACCGGGCGTTGCGGCGCCCCGGGCGCATCACCGGGGTCAC
>JBEKNX010000007.1:0-27450 GCA_049522375.1 Acidimicrobiales bacterium
GCCTCGTCCTCGACCATCTGAGCCAGGTACAGCGGCTGATCCTCGCACTTCTCGACATCCCGCTCCCCTGGCCCGAGAGCGGGGAAGACTAACCCTCAAACGGTGCGGAAAACGGGGCTAGCCGAGGTCACCGGACTCCCATACGCCGGCATCGTCCGCTCGGCCGGCTTCCTCCACGGCCGCCGGCCCGCCAAGAGAGGCGAGGGCTCAAACGATCGAGTCGAGAGCCTCTCGCAGAGCGGCGACGACCTTTGCCGGTTCGGGGTCCTCTACCACGTAGCGGCCGAACACCAGGCCGTCGACATATGGGGCAAGCTGGCGGGCCCGGGCCAGCGCTTCCTGAAGGCCACCGCGGCGGGCGCCGCCCAACAGCAGCACCGGTATTGAGGCGTACTCGGTCACTTCTGAAAGCGAGCCGTCACTGGGAGGTGGGATCTTGGCAACGTCGGCGCCGGCTTCGGCGGCCCGTCTCACCGAATCACGCAAATTTGTCGCCGTGTGGAGCGCGACTTCGTCAAAGCCCCCCGGGACGACCTCGGCCATGATGGGCAGGCCCCAGCGGTCGGCATGAACTGCCAAAGCCTCAAGGCCGCGCATGGTGGCGCCCTCGCGCTCGGAGTACGGGTAGACCTCGTACTTCAGAGCGGACGCCCCAAATGCCACCGACTGCTCGACGACCTCCTGCGGCCCTTGGTAGTCCTGGCTGACGCTGACCACTACGGCTCGACCGGCGAGATGGCTCTCGAAATGTCGAGCGTTCGACAGTGTCAGCAGGTACCCATCGACATCGGCGGGACGCAATTGGTCCAGTACCCGGCCTGGGTCGGCCAGTGGACCGCTGTAAATGGCGCGCGGCTGGTCCATTGCTATGATCAACGCTTTTCGGCCGGACGGGAGCAACCGGTCCAACTTGAGTAATCGGCCCATGCCGATGTGTCTAGCACACGGGGTAAGCACCGGCTGAGCCCAGGTAGGCGGTCGGCGGACGAGCTTAGAGAGGTCAGAACGGGTAAGGGACGACGGCTAGAGCGGCCGGTCGGCGGGCACCGGGAAATCGCCGGGGCCGGCGAACAGCCCCGCCGCACAGCCTGCGAACATGGCCGCTCCCCTGGCGCCGGCCTCGGTCACCGCCGGCCAGCGCATGCCGGCGACCAGCGATCTGCGCCGCTGGCGCAACCCGGCACAGCGAGCCCACCCTCCGCTGAGGACGAGCTCCTCGGCCGGACCGGCGATGGCTTCCATGGCCCCCGTAATGCGCTGAGCACCGTCGGACAAGCAGTCCAGCGCCGCGCTCCACAAGGCCGCCGGCGATGCCGTCGGGCCGACGCCGAGGATGGAGGCGGGAGTACCGAACCCCTCCTGGACCACCTGCAAAGAGCCGGCCGGCGTAGCTTGCGCCACAGAGTCAATAGCGGCCCAGGCGTCGGGCCCGGCCACGCCCAACAGGGCGAGCACCCGCTCGAGCATAAGACCCAGTAACTGGCCCGCCACCAGGGCGTAGGCACCGGGCACAGTGTTCCAGCCCGCGTTCAGCCCGGCCTGGACGGCGCTGCCCACCGCCCGTTCGTCGAGCGCCGGCACCGTCCTCACGAACGCCTCGGCAGTGCCGCAGGAGTCGAGGATCTGGGCGGGGCCAATAGCGCCCAGCCCGGCGGCTACGCACAGGTGGTCGTGGCCCGCAGAGGTCAGCGCCGCCCCTCGTAGGCGCTCCAGTGCCAGCAAATGGTGCTGGCCCACGCCTGACATGCCGGCCAGGAAGTCCAGGGTGGCCCTGCCCGCCGGCTCGCCCGCCTGGACCACGGGGGGGAACAGGTCCTCGGCGGCCCCGGCCCACTTCAGGCCTTCGGCCCACCACTGGCGCCCGGCCAGGGAAAGCGCCCCGGTGCGAGACGCCAGCGATGCCTCCGCCACTTGCTCGCCCCCCAGGCGGTGCACGACCCAATCGGCGACGCTCAGCGCCCGTTGGAAGGCAGGGCCGTCGTGGCGGGAAAGCCATGCCAGCTTGACCAGGGTGCACATGGGCGACGCCACCAGACCGGTCCGCTCCGAGAACGCGGTGGCCCCGAAGACCCGGGCCAGATCGGCAGCCTCCTCCTCGCCGCGACCGTCGTGCCAGGCGACCGACGGCGCCACGGGAAGGCCGCCTCTCCCGAGGAGGACCACAGTTTCTGCCATGCTCGTCACCCCCAGGCCGACGACTCGTCCTGGAGGAGCGGCGCCCAGGGCGTCACCTATCGCCCGCACGGCCGCGCCGAGGATGTCGGAAGGTTCGGTCTCGGTGCCCGAGGGGACGGCCTGCCAAGGTGTGGGGACGCTGCCCCAGGACATCTCCTCACCGCCGGGGCCGACCACCGCCGCCTTGGTCATGGTGGTGCCGATGTCGAGGCCTACCAACAGTTCAGTTGCTGCCATAAGGCATGAGAGCTCCGTTCACGGTCCCGTTTCGCCCGAACCGCGTGGGACCACCTCGGTAGGCACGACGATCCGGCGGGGCGGGCCCCCGCAGCCGTCGAGCCGCTCGCAGATCAGCCGGGCGGCCTGGCGACCGAGCTCGACGGGGTCATAGGCCACCACCGTCACCGGAGGCGACAGGAGGGGGGCGAGCTCGAAGTCGTCGAAGGCCACCAGTGCCGGAGGCCGGGCCAGACCGGCCAGGGCACGGAGCACCCCGAAAGTGATGCGGTTGTTGCCGCTGAACACGGCCGTGGGCGGCGCCCGCTGCGAGAGCAGGTCGAGCATGGCCACCTCCGCCGCTTTGGCGTCGTGACAGCCGAGCCGGACCAGCGCCTCGTCGCCGGGCAAGCCGGCGGCGACCAGGGCATCCTGGTAGCCGCGTAGCCGTTCCACGGTCGTGAAGACCTCCGGCAGGTCGCCCACGTGAGCGACCCGGCGGTGGCCGTGGGCCAGAAGGTGCTCGGTGGCGGCCCGGGCCCCGCCGACGTTGTCGATCAGGATGGTGTCCGCGGCCAGGTGGCACGGCGGCCGGTCGACGAAGACGATCGGCGTGCCCAAGGCCAGCTCAGAGGCGAGGAAGCTGTGGTCCGACCCGGTCGGCACCACCAGCAGGCCGCCCACCCGGCGCTCACAGAGGACCTCGAGCAGCGCCCGTTCCCGTTCGGAGTCCTCGTCGGAACTGCCCGCCACCACCAGCAGCGCCCGGTCGCGGACTTCCTCCTCTACACCTCGGGCGATGGCGGCGTAAAAAGGGTTGGACACGTCCTTTGTGACGAGCCCGAGCATGCGCGACAAGCGGCCCTGGCGTAGCGCCCGGGCGTGCTCGTTCCGGCGGTACCCGAGCTCGCGGATCGCCTGCTGGACGTTGAGGAGGGTCGGACCGCTCACGCTCCGCTCCTCATTGACCACCCGTGAGACCGTCTTCAGGCTGACGTTGGCGGCGCGGGCCACATCCGTCATCGTCGGGCGCATCAGTTGGTCCTCTGGCGCAGTCATGACGGAAATGTCATACATGGCGGCGACCTGATTGTCAAAGAACGCCCACCTGGCTGCCTTGACAAGCCGAACCTGACCTGTTAGCAAGTGCCCCGGGCCGACAACGTTGTCAATGTGCAGGATGAGGAGCCCGTCAACGGACAACAAGGGGGGGCGTTGAGCGAGGTTCACGCAGGCGGTGAGCCGCAGGTGGCACCGGCCGTCCCCGTGATCGCCACGCGAGGGATCACCAAGCACTTTGGCAGCGTCCAGGCGCTGAGAGGCGTCGACCTGGACGTCTACGCCGGCGAAGTGGTCGGGCTGGTCGGCGACAACGGGGCCGGCAAGTCCACCCTGGTCAACATCCTTTCCGGGGCTCTCCGACCCAACGACGGTACCATCCTGGTCGACGGCAAGACCGTGACCTTCGGCTCTTCTCTCGAGGCTCGCCGGGCCGGCATCGAGACGGTGTACCAGGACCTCTCGCTGGCGCCCGACCTCTCGGTCTGGGCCAACATCTTCCTTGGGCGGGAGCAGAGCGTAAAGGGCCCTCTGCGCTGGTTCCACTGGCTCGACCGCAAAGCGATGGCGCAGGCCGCCGAAGCCGACCTGGAGCGCACCCGCATCCGCATCGGCTCGGTAAGCTCCCTGGCGGGGAGGTTGTCCGGAGGCCAGCGCCAAGCCATAGCCGTCGGCCGGGCGGTGGCGTGGGGGTCCCGGGTGATCCTCATGGACGAACCCACGGCCGCGCTCGGCGTCGAACAGCAGGCCAGGGTGGGCGAGCTGGTGCGTTCTGTGTGCGACCAGGGTGTGCCAATCCTCCTCATAAGCCACAACCTGCCCCAGATCCATGCCCTTTGTGACCGGGTGGTGGTGCTCTTCCAGGGCCGGGTCGTGACCGATCTCCACCCTGCCGAGTGCACCGTAGAAGAGATCGTCAGCTGGATCACGGGAGCCTCTCTGACCGCCACGGCCGAAACGGTCAGCCACCTCTCCCGCCTCGGGGCGCAGCATGGCGCTTAAAGTACCCGCTCCGCTGACCTCGAGCGGAGTCGTTTCCCCCAACGCCGGACCGGAAGACGGACCGTCCGATCGTCCCGCCTGGCTCAATGCGGTCGACAAGGTAGGGGACTTCTGGATAGTCGGCGTGCTGGTCGTGATGGTCCTGGCCTTCGGGCTCCTGTCGCCTGACCACGACCTTTTCACCAGGGCCAGCTGGCTCAACACCTCACAGTACGCGGTCGAGTTCCTGATCCTGGCCGTAGGTGAGACCTTCGTGATCATTACCGGTGGCATCGACCTGTCCGTTGGCGCCGTGCTGGGCTTCACCGGCATGGTCTCGGGCGCAGTCATGCAGTCGATGCTCTCGAGGCACGCCAACAGCCTTCTCACGACCGTCGTCGGCTTCGCCGTGGCCCTTCTGCTCGGAGCCCTCGTCGGGTTCGTCAACGGGTACCTCATCACCCGTCTCAAGCTGCCACCGTTCATCGTGACCCTGGGTACCCTCACCGCGATAGGAGCAGGTCCCGCCCTCATAAACGGTGGGAACGAGGTCAGCAACCTCCCCAGCCAGATCGGCACTATCGGCTCGGCCGAGATCGGTAGCTGGGTTTATGACACGGTCCTGGTCGCCGCCGTGGTCTGCGTCGTGATGGGCCTGGTGCTGCACCGCACCCGGTTCGGGCTACGGACCTATGCTGTGGGCAGCAACAACCTGGGTGCCCGGCGCGCGGGTATCAACGTTGACGCTCATCTGGTCCGTGTGTACGCCATCTCCGGCCTCCTCGGAGGTCTCGCCGGGATGATGGTCATGGCCAACTTTGCCATCGCTACGCCCGTCGCCGGCCAGAACGACGAGTTGAACGCCATTGCCGCCGTGGTCATCGGAGGAGCCAGCCTGTTCGGCGGCCGGGGCCACATGTTGGGAACGGTCGTGGGCACCTTCATAATCGCACTGCTCGTCACCGGCCTGGTGCTGGTCGGGGTGAGCGGCAGTTGGCAGCAGGTCGCCACTGGCATAATCATCGTGGCCGCCGTGGCGGTGGACCAGGTGCGCCTGCGGCTGGCCGAGCGGTGAGCGGGGAGCTTTCGTGTCGGCCGTCAAGCCGCCGAGGCCGCCGGTCCCGAGTATTCCGTACGTCGTTGGCCGTCTTCTAAACAACGGGTTGGGCTGCGGGGAAGACCGTCAGCCCGAATGGCCCAAAGCAACGAAAGGAAAGGGAACAAAGTAATGAGCAAAGAAAACTCACTGAGAGGCCGGGGATGGCGTTTCCGGCTGGCCACGGCCGGAGCGGCCGTAGGACTAATGTCGGCCACGCTGATGACCGGCGCCGCCGGCCCGGCGACAGCGGCGAGCGCGGCCAGCAAGTACACCTTCGTCTTGGTCCCGGGCCTTACCACCGACCCCTTCTACATCACGATGCACAACGGGGCCGCCGCCGAAGCAGTCAAGCTCGGCGTCACCCTCAAGTGGGAGGGTGCTTCGTCGTGGTCGATCCCCCTCCAGATCCCGATTGTCAACTCGGTGCTGGCGAGCAAGCCCAACGCTCTGCTCATCGCCCCGACTGACGTGAGCGCCCTCTTCAAGCCGATGGACGCCTACTACAAGGCCGGTATCCCGGTCGTCTCCGTCGACACCACCATCAACAACCAGTCGATACTGACCGCCGCCATAAGCTCCGACAACTACCAGGGCGGCGAGATCGCGGCCGACACCATCGCCAAGCTTGGTCATGACAAGGGGCAGGTCGCGGTGATCAACACGTTCAAGGGCACCTCTACCACGGACCTGCGCCAGGCCGGTTTTCTGGCCGAGATGAAGAAGTACCCCAACATGAAGGTTGCCGCCACCGACTACGACCAGGACCTGCCGACCACGGCCGAGGCCCTGGCCCGCAGCCTCATCCTGTCCCACCCGGACCTGGTGGGGATCTTCGGCACCAACCTGTACTCGGCTGAAGGCGCCGGCAAGGGCGTCATTGCCGCCGGCGCCAAGGGCAAGGTGTTCGTGGCCGGCTACGATGCCGAGCCCGCGGAGATCACCCTGCTCCGCCAAGGGGTCATCAACATCCTGGTCATCCAGGACCCGGCCGCCGAAGGCGCCCTGGCCGTACAGGACGCCTACTGGGCCGTGTCGGGCGACAAGTCGATGATCAAGAAGAGCGTGCTCCTGGCCAACGTGGTGGCCACCACGGCCAACATGAATGAGCCCAGCATCAGCAAGTACTTCTACTCGTCGACCCTGACGGGCTAGTTCCCCTCTGAGCCGGCCGTACCCACCCTGCCCTATCCATAGGGCAGGGTGGGGTTGCCGCCGGCGCCGGAGGTGAGGCAACCTGTAGGCCAAGGGTCGGGGCGTGCCTGGGACCGCAGCGCAGCTGGACGGCCACCCTTGAGAGGAAGTCGTTTACGTAATGGCTGTTGACTCGTTCCCCCCTGACGATCTGCCTACGCGCCCGGCCGGGGCCGAGAGGCTCCTCGACCAGGGTGAGCTGAGCGTGCTCCTGGAGAGCATGCACCGGGCCAAGATCGCGGTGGCCGGCGATTTCTGCCTGGACTCCTACTGGCAACTGGACGAGGGGCCGGAGGAGGAGTCAATAGAGACCGGGCTGCCCGTCCACCGCGTCACGAGCCAGCGTTACAGCCCGGGCGGGGCCGGCAATGTGGTCGCCAACCTGGTCGCCCTGGGAGTAGGCCAGGTACGTGCCATCGGCGTCTACGGGGGGGACCCGTTCGGTCGGGTGCTGGTCAAGGTGCTCAGGGACCTGGGGGCGGACACCTCCGGCATGCTCGACCTCGGGCCGGAATGGCAAACGCTCGTTTATGCCAAGCCCTACGTGGGAGGCGTCGAGCAGAGCCGCCTCGATTTCGGCACCCGGGACGCCCTTCCCGAAGAGCCCCTGCGTACCTTCGAACAGGCCCTCGACGACGCCGCCGCGTGGGCGGACGTCGTAGTGGTAAACCAGCAGGTAACCAGCTGTTTCGCCGGCGAAGAAATTGTGGCCCGGGTCAACGCCGTGATCGCTGCTCATCCGGGCACCGTTTTTGTCGTCGACGCCCGGATGTCCACGGCGCCCTACGTCGGGGCGGTCTTGAAGCTGAACGTCGCCGAGACCGTTCGCCGCCTCGGCGCAGCCACCGCGGACGCGCCCCCGGACGACTTGGTCATCGACCTGGCCCGTCGGGTGGCGGCCCAGACGGGGAGGCCCTTTTTCATCACGAGGGGGGAGCGGGGCATCGTCGCCGCCGATGACCAACGCGTCTATATAGCGCCGGGAGTGGAGGTTGGGGGGGAAGTAGACCCTGTGGGCGCCGGCGACACCGTGGTGGCGGCCATAAGCGCGGTGCTCGCCTGCGGTGGGACGCCGGCGGTGGCCGCTTACGTGGCCAACATTGCCGCGTCGGTGACGGTCCGCAAACTGCGGGCCACGGGAACGGCGGCGGCGGCGGAGCTGACGGCGGCGGCGGCCGACACCGACTACGTCTACAGCCCCGAACTGGCCGAGATCCCGGCCCGGGCCCGGTTCCACCCCGGCTCGGAGATCGAAATAATCCTCGACCCGCCCCGCGAGGCGCGACCGGGGCACGTGGTCTTCGACTTCGACGGGACCTTGTCCACCCTGCGCGAAGGGTGGGAACAGATCATGGAGCCGGTGATGGTCCGGGCCATCCTCGGTGACGCGTCCAGCTCGGTCAGCACCGAAGCGTTCGCGGCCGTCAGCGCCGCCGCCCGGGAGTTCATCGACCGTACCACGGGGGTACAAACGCTGGTACAGATGCAGGGCCTGGTCCGCCTGGTGCGCCAGTTCGGCTACGTGGCCGAAAAGGACATCCTCGACGAGCGGGGCTACAAGGAGATCTACAACACCGAGCTACTGGAAATGGTGCGGGCGCGCCTGGCCAAGATCGGTGCTGGCCAGCTCGAGCGCACGGATTTCCACATGAAAAATGCCGTACCTCTGGTGGAGGCGCTGCGGTCGCGCGGGATGAAGCTCTATCTCGCCAGCGGGACCGACGTGGAGGACGTAAGGGCCGAGGCCCGGGCGCTCGGCTTTGCCGAGTTCTTCGAAGGCCGCATCTACGGGTCGGTCGGGGACGTGAAGGTCGAGGCCAAACGCGTGGTCCTCGACCGCATTTTCCGTGACAACGCCATAGCGCCGGAGGCTCTGGTGACCATTGGCGACGGGCCGGTCGAGATGCGCGAGACGCGCAAAAGGGGCGGGACGGCGGTGGGCGTGTACAGCGATGAACGGCGGCGCTTCGGGGCCAACCTCGCCAAACGCCGCCGCTTGATCCGTGGCGGCGCCACGCTCCTGCTACCCGATTTCACTGACCTCGGCACTTTCCTGGCCGTCTTGGGCCTATAACTGGAGCAAGGAGGCAACGTGGCACTGACGATCGGTCAGGTGCTGACAGTCGAAGAGATGCAAGCGGAGCGCCAAGGCCTGGCCCAGGCGTCGAAGCGTCTCGTGTTCACCAACGGTTGCTTCGACATCTTGCACACGGGCCATGTCTCTTACCTGGAGTTCGCCCGCGACCAGGGCGATGCTCTCGTCGTCGGCCTCAACAGCGACGAGTCCGTGCACCGCAACAAGGGCCCGCTCAGGCCCATTAATTCGGAGCAGGACCGGGCCCGCGTACTGCAGAGCCTGCGGGCGGTCGACTATGTGGTGGTCTTCGACGACGACGAGCCCCGCCCGATCATCGCCGCCATCCTGCCCGACGTCCTGGTCAAAGGGAGAGATTGGGCCCACTACGTGAGCGGGCGCGACGTGGTCGAGGCCCACGGAGGCAAGGTCGTCCTGGCCGACCTCGTCGAGGGCCGGTCGACCACGAGCACCATCGAGCGCGTTGTCGCCGCCTACGGCCCCGGACCGGGCCCGGGTGCGCCATGACGCAACGGGTCATCGTTACGGGGGCGGCGGGCTTCATCGGGCGCAACGTGGTGGCCGAGCTCAACCGGCGAGGGCCGGCCGAGCTCATCCTCGTGGACGACCTGGGGGACAGCGAGAAATGGAGGAACCTGGTCGGCCTGCGCTTCGAGGACATCGTGGCGCCTGAGGACCTCTGGGGCTGGCTGGCGGGCCGGGCGCACGGCCATGTCAATGCCATCGTGCACCTGGGGGCGTGCAGCTCGACGACCGAGACTGACGCCGAGTTCCTCGTCCGCAACAACTACCGTTACACGCGCCGGCTGTGCGAATGGGCGCTGGCCAATTCCAGCCGGTTCATTTACGCCTCGAGCGCGGCAACCTACGGCGACGGCTCGGCGAGCTTCAGCGACGAGGACGACGTCACGGAGCGCCTGGCCCCCCTCAACATGTACGGCTATTCCAAGCACGTTTTCGATCTCTGGGCCCTGCACAACCGGCTCTTCGACCGGATCGTGGGGCTGAAGTACTTCAATGTCTTCGGGCCCCATGAAGACCACAAGGCCGACATGCGCTCGGTCGTGGCCAAGGCGTACGACGAAATCCTGCGGACCGGCAAGCTGTCCCTGTTCAAGTCGTACCGTGACGGCGTAGCGGACGGCCAACAGCGCCGCGATTTCATATTCGTGGGCGATGCCGTCGATGTCACGCTGCACTTCCTGGACGAGGGGACGGCGTCGGGGCTGCTCAACTGCGGCACGGGCGTGGCCCGGACATGGCTCGACCTCGGCCATGCCGTGTTCAGTAGCCTGGGGCGGGCACCCAATATCGAGTTCGTGGACATGCCCGCCCACCTCCGGGAGAAGTACCAGTACTTCACCCAGGCCGATACGAGCAAGCTCCGGGCGGCCGGCTATACAGGGACGTTCCGATCTCTCGAAGACGGGGTCGACGAGTACGTCCGGGGGTACCTGGTCAAGAGGGGGGCACCGTGACCGCCAGCGCTTCTCATCCCGGTTCATCCCTGCCCGAAGCAGACGCGTTCGGCCACCTCCTTTCCCGCTACCCGGCCCTCGTCCCCCTCGACAACGACATCGTTGCCGCCTTCGAGCTCCTCGCCTCCACGTTCGCCGGCGGCGGGAAGGTGCTCGTATGCGGCAACGGCGGCAGCGCGGCGGACGCCGAGCACATAGTGGGAGAGCTCATGAAAACTATGGCTTCTTCCCGCCGGCTGTCGGCTCCCGAAAGGCAGGCCTTTCAGGAAAAGGTGGCCGGGCCCACCGGCGTCTACCTATCCGAACACCTGGAGGGGGCGCTCCCCACGATCGCCCTGGGCGCGCACACGGCCCTGGCGACGGCGGTACAAAATGACACCGCCGGGGACATGGTGTTTGCCCAGCAGGTCTACGGGTACGGGCGCCCAGGGGACCTTCTGTGGGCCATTTCCACCTCCGGCCGCTCGAGGAACGTCGTCCTCGCCGCCGTCACCGCCGTGGCCACGGGGATGAGGGCCCTGGCCTTCACCGGGGAAATGGAGAGCCCTCTCGGTGAGATCGCCAGCGTCACCATCAGAGCCCCGGCTTCGTCCACCCCGGAGGTCCAGGAGTTCCACCTGCCCATCTACCACGCCTTGTGCGAAGCGCTCGAGCAGCGCTTCTTTCCTCCATGACGGAGCGCCCGCGCCGCTGCCGCCGGGGATTTCATCCCAGCCAGAACGGAGATTGAAGATGCGCCCTCTCGACCGAGTACGAGGCGTTATTGCCGGTACGCCCGTCGACCACTTGCCGGCCCAGCCCATGGTGATGATGCTCGCCGCCAGGCATGCCGGGACGCGGTACATCGACTACACCAAAGACGCCAGGACGATGGCCGAATGCCAGCTCAAGATGGTCAGGGACTTCGGTATCGACTGCGTACTGATGTGCTCGGACCCGGCGCGCGAAGTGATCGACATCGCCGGCGACGACAGCGTCAAGTGGTTCGAGGACCAGGGGCCGGTGATCAACGAGGAACGGGCGGCGCTGGTCGACAAGGCCCGGCTCAACGAGTTCAAAGTGCCGGACCCGCACCGGGAGGGCCGCATGCACGACCGCGTCCGGGCCATAGAGATCTGTTCCGAGGAGCTGGGTGGTGAGACCTCGGTCGTGGGTTGGGTCGAAGGCCCTCTGGCCCTGGCCCAAGAGCTGCGCGGGCTGACCAGGGTCATGACCGACATCGTGGACGACCCGGGCTTTGTCCGCGACCTCATGGACTTCACCTCCGAAGTGGCCATCGTCTACGCCGCCGCCCAGATCGAAGCGGGCGCGGACACCATCGGCATGAGCGACGCGGCGGCGAGCATGATAGGCCCCCGGCACTACCGCGACCTCGTCCTGCCCTGGCAACGGCGTGTCCTGCAGTCGGTCCGCGACGCTCATCCCGAGGTCATCTTGCGCCAGCACATGTGCGGGAACGTCGGCGCCCTCATCTCCCAAATGGCAACCCTGCCTGTCGATATCTACGAACTGGACTTCCCCACCAACCTGGCGGCAGCCAGGGCCGGGCTCGGCCCCACTCGGGTGGTCCTGGGGAACGTTTCGACGGTTACGGACATGCTCACGGGGACGCCCGAGGCCGTCCAAGCAGCGTGCGCCAAATGTCATGAGATCTGCGGGCCTTACCACATCGTCGGCGCGGGTTGCGAGCTGTCGCCCTTCACCCCACCGGAAAACCTTCATGCCATGGTCCGCTTCGCCGTAGAGCACACGCCTGGGGCGTTCCCGGTCGCGTCGACGGCGTGACGCCTGCCCGTGCCCCCGCGGGGACGAGCTCGTCACTACCGGCGTCGACCCCCTGGTCGCCATGCGCGGTAGGGGTGACAAATGGCGAGGCCCGGTGGTGGGAGTTATGGTGGGAACGAGCTGTGGAGGATCCGTGAGAATCCCAGAGCAATCAGGAGTGCCGCGAGGGAAAGACCTTCTCGCGCGGTCGGGACTCAACAAAGACGCCGCCTTCACCGATGACGAACGGGGGGCGCTGGCGCTGCGTGGCCTGTTGCCTTGGCGGGTGGCGAGCATCGAAGAGCAGGTGAGCGTCGAGCTCGAGCACCTTCGGCGCAAGTCCGACGACCTGGAGAGGTACATAGGGCTCGCCGCCCTGCACGACCGCAACGAGACGCTGTTTTACCGTCTCCTGGTGGACCACATCGAGGAGCTGGCTCCCATTGTTTACACGCCCACTGTAGGCCGCGCCTGCCGGGAGTTCAGCCACGTGATGCGCCGTCCGCGGGGCCTGTGGGTCACGCCTGAGGACACCGACCGGATCCCTGAGCTGCTCGCTAACAGCGGCCAGCCCGACGTCCGCCTGATCGTGGCTACCGACAACGAGCGCATCTTGGGACTGGGTGACCAGGGGGCCGGGGGGATGGGCATACCCATCGGGAAGCTGGCCCTGTACACCGCGGGAGCCGGTGTCCACCCCCGGATGACGTTGCCGATCTCCCTCGATTGCGGGACCGACAACGAAGACCTGCTGGGCGATCCCCTGTACCTCGGCTACCCCAAACCCCGCCTCCGGGGCCCTGACTACGACGCCTTCCTGGAAGCGTTCGTGGAGGCCGTCCTCGAGGCCTATCCCCGCGCCGTGCTCCAGTGGGAGGACTTTAAGCAACACAACGCCATCCGCCTCCTCGACCGCTACCAACACCGCGTGGCGAGCTTCAACGACGACATCCAAGGGACGGCCGCAGTGGTGTTGGCCGGGATCCTCGCTGCCCTGCGCCTGTCGGGCGAGCGACTGGCGGCGCAGAGACTGGTGCTGCTCGGCGCGGGGGCGGCGGGCATCGGCATCGCCCGGCTCCTCCAGGTAACCATGCGCGCCGACGGGGCCACAGAGGAACAGGTGCGGGGCGCGCTGGTAATGCTTGACTCCCAGGGCCTCGTCTTCGAGGGCCGCGAGCCGCTTGACCAGGACAAGCGTCCCTTCGCGCTGACCGGGCGCGAGATGCGCCGTTTCGGCTTCGACCCTGCCGAGCACTACGACCTCGAGGCCGTGGTGAGGCACGTGGCCCCGACCGTCCTCGTAGGCAGCAGCGCCATACCCGGCGCCTTTTCAGAGACGGCGGTGCGAGAGATGGCTGCCCGGGCCCCCAGGCCCATCGTGCTGCCACTTTCGAACCCGACGGCAAACTCGGAGGCAACTCCGGCCGATGTGCTGGCCTGGAGCGAGGGCAGGGCGTTGGTCGCAACCGGGAGCCCCTTTGCCCCGGTCAAGGTTGACGGGCAAATCCGGCCCGTCGGGCAGGCAAACAACGTCTTTGTGTTCCCTGGCGTAGGGCTCGGGGCGATAGTGGCCAGGGCCCGGGAGATCACCGACCGGATGTTCTTGGTGGCGGCCACCGAGCTGGCGGGCGCGGTCTCAGAGGAGCGCCTGGCCCAGGGCGCCCTCTATCCGCCGTTAACCGACCTGCGCTCGATTTCGCGACGGATCGCCATCGCTGTCGCTTGCTGCGCTCGCGACCAGGGCCTGGCACGGATCACCACCGACGAGGAGATCGAGGCGGAGGTAGACGGTGCCGTGTGGACGCCCGAATATGCGCCGTACCTGCCATAGAGACGCCCGGGCGTAGTTCAGAACCTGACCGGCACCCAGTGGTGGCCGCCATCGAAGGTCATGATCAATCCGGTCGTGCTCCGCGACAACTGCACGATCCCGACCCCTTGGGCCGGGCTGGTGAAACCAAGGTAGAGGAGCTGGCCTGCGTAGACAACTGTCCAGTGGTGGCCGCCGTCGAAACTGGCCCTCAGGTCTTGTTCGTTGACGTCACCAGTGCCGAAGTAACTGCGGCTCATCAGGATGACCCCCGGAGCCGGCGAAGCCAGGACATCGCCGAATACGTCCTGGCGAGGCCCGAGTTCGGGGCCGGCGGCAAAGGTCTGGCCCCCGTTGTCAGAGAAGTAGAGCCAACTCGACCCGAGGGCGGCCCCGGGGGGAGCGGCCTTGGAAAGCGGGTAGGCGAAGCCACCCATCACGCACACGGCGACAAGGTCGCTCGAGGTCGAGACGGCCGGGACGGCGAAACTGTTGCCTACCGAGGCGCACGGCGGGGCCCATTCCTCCCACTGCCCGCTACCGTCGAGCCGGGCGCTGCCGGCGGTGCCGCGGTCGTTGCCCTCGACCAACCAGCCGGTCGACCCGTGAAGGACGATCGTGCCTGAGGGTTGAGCCCCACCAGCCGGGGTGCCCAAGTTCAGTGCGGCACGCCAGTCGTCGCGGCTGACCGGCGAGGCCTCCACGACGGCGCCGCCAGTCGTCTCTTGAGCCATGAAGTACACCCTGTCGGCGGCCGCCTCGAGGTCGAAGATCGAGCCCTCGGTGCTCAGCCCCGGTAGAGGTTGTTCCCGCCACGTCAAACCTCCGTCGTGCGTCGACCACAAGATCGGCTTGACGGAGCCCCCGTACGAGGACGGCACGACCAGGCCGCCGAAGATCCAGCCGTCCCAGGGGTCGGCGAAGCGGACGTTCAGCCCTGCCTCACAGCAATCGGCCACTAGGTTACCGACCTGTCGGTCCGCCGCCGCGACCAGCGCCGTCGGCAGCGGCCGGGGCGACCAGGAGCGTCCCCCGTCGGTGGTTTCGCGCAGCGCCAGGCACGTGCCACCGGGCGCGCACTGGGCCATCCCCAACGCCCATCCTGTGCGCAACGAAACGAACGTCACCGACACTGGTGCGAAAACCGGCCCTGCCGAACTACGCGGCAGGGTGGACGCGAGCGCAGGTGGGCTGCTCGTAGCCAGAACGCCCAGCGCCACCAGGACTGAGCACGCGACTAGGGCCAGCAGCGTCAGCCCGCCGGCTGCCTGCGACCGCGCTGGACGCCCCGGGCGCCCCGGGACTGAAGTACGGCTGGCCCTCACACCGTTGAACGCGCTAAGCGGCGACATACCCATACCTGTATGGACGCCCACCGGCGGTGATCGGTTCCCAACCGCCTTGTCGCCCGCCTCTAGTTGCAGGTGCATGTTGCCGATATTTAGTATCATAAGCATCTATCGACATCCCACAACCGTCCCTGTCCCCAAGTGGCATGTCCCCAACTGGCATGTCCCGAAGTGGCATGTCTCCTAGCGGGCCGAGAGCTGAGCCCGGGCCCGGGGCGGGTGGCGCGGCGGCTCGGGCGCTTGCTGGCCGCCTGCGGCTGTCGATGGTCCGCCTCAGCCGCCAACTCCGCCGCTTCGACCCCTCGGAGCTCACCGTCGCTCAGCTTTCGGTGCTCGCCAGTGTGGTGGCGGCCGGGCCGGTCGGTATCGGCCAGCTCGCCGAGACCGAAGGGCTGCCATCCCCTTCGGTGACGCGGCTGGCCGACAAGCTCGAAGAGGCCGGCCTCGTCACCCGCCGGGCCAATCCCGCCGACCGCCGCGGCGTGCACCTGGTAGCGACCGTTGAGGGCGAGCGGCTGCTGGCCCGCCGGCGGGAAGCCGGCAACGCCTGGCTGGCCGAGCACGTGAGCGCGCTGAACGACGCCGACCTTCTGGCCTTGGAGCAGGCCGTAAGCGTGCTCGAGTCTTTCGCCGCACAACTACCCGATCACCACAAAGCAAAGGAGGTGCCGGCATGAGCGCTGGCACGACCACCCTGCCGCCTACCCCGTCACCGGTCGTGGGGCCGCACTACAAATGGGTCGTCCTCTCCAACACCACCGTCGGGGTCCTACTGGCCACGCTCAACGGGACCAGCCTGATGATCGCTCTACCGGTCATCTTCCGGGGCATCCACCTCGACCCCCTGGCCGCTTCCAACTTCCCCTACCTCCTGTGGATCATGATGGGCTACGTCCTGGTCTCGGCCGCCGTAGTGGTGACGGTGGGGCGTATCGGCGACATGTACGGCCGCACGAGGATGTACAACCTCGGTTTTGCCTGGTTCACCTTCGGCGCCATCCTGCTCTCCGTCGTCTGGAGCAAGGGCTCGACCGGAGCGCTGGAGCTCGTCATCCTGCGGATGTTCCAGGCCATCGGCGGGGCGCTGCTCATGGCGAACTCGGCCGCCATCATCACCGACGCCTTCCCGGCCGACGAGCTTGGCCTCGCCCTCGGGATGAACATGGTCGCCGCGATCTTCGGCTCCTTCCTAGGCATCCTCGCCGGGGGGCTGCTCTCAGAGTTGGGCTGGCGCTGGGTGTTCCTGGCCAACGTGCCGATCGGGGTCTTCGGGACGGTGTGGGCTTACCTGAAGTTGAAAGAGGTCGGCGTCCGCATCAAGGCCAAGATCGACTGGCTCGGGAACCTTTCCTTCGCCGCCGGCCTGGCCATGGTCCTCACCGGCGCCACTTACGGGATCAAGCCCTACGGGCACTCTCTCACCGGCTGGCAGGACCCTTTCGTGCTGGAGATGCTCTTCGGGGGGCTGGCTCTGCTCGTCATCTTCGTCATCGTGGAAACGAAGGTGGCAGAACCCATGTTCCGGCTGTCGTTGTTCCGCATCCGGGCGTTTACGGCCGGCAACGCGGCATCGTTCCTCGGGGCGATCGGCCGTGGCGGCCTGCAGTTCATGTTGATGATCTGGTTCCAGGGCATATGGCTGCCCCAACACGGCTACAGCTTCGTGAGGACCCCGCTGTGGGCCGGGATCTACATGATGCCGTTCATGTTGGGCTTCGTTTTCGCCGGTCCCCTGTCGGGCCGCCTCTCGGACCGTTACGGCGCCCGGCCCTTCGCCACGAGCGGCATGCTCGTCTCAGGCGCCATGTACGTCGTCATGATGACCTTCCCGGCCAACTTCTCTTATTGGCCCTTCGCCGCGGTGATGTTCGTCTCGGGGATCGGCGGGGGCCTGTTCGCCTCGCCCAACACTGCCTCAATAATGAACTCGGTCCCCGCCCGTTACCGCGGCGCGGCGTCGGGGATGCGGGTGACGTTTGCCCAGGTCGGGATGCCACTCTCGATGGGCCTGTTCTTCACCCTGCTCGTGTTCGGGCTCAATGCCAAGGTGCCCACGGCCATGTACCAGGGCCTGGTCGCTCACGGGGTCCCCGTAGCCAACGCCACCCAACTCTCCCACTTGCCCCCGCTCGGCTACATCTTCGCCGCCTTCTTGGGCCTCAACCCGCTGAAAAGCCTCCTTGGGCCTGTCGTCCTCGGGCACCTGGCCCCCGCTCAGGCCGCCGCCCTTACCAGTAGGGCGTTCTTCCCGCAGCTGATCGGGCCGTCGTTCAAACACGGGCTGGTGATCATCCTGGCCTTCGCCGCCGGTATGAGCGTCATCGCTGCCGTCGCTTCGGCGCTGCGAGGCGAGAAGTTCGTCCATGAGGACGAGGAGTCGATCGCCCAGAAAGCTCTGCTCGGCTCCGGTGGCGTGGAGGTGGGCGTGGGCGTGGGCAACGGTGCCGGCGCCGGGACCGCGCTGCAGAGCCTCGTCGTCGGCGCCGCCCAAACGCAGTCGCTGGAGGAGCGCTCGGCCCCCGCTCCACTGGGCAGCGCCCGGCCCGTACTGAGGCCCAAGCTCCAGAAGCTTTCCCCCGTCTCGTCGACGTCCGACGTAGCGTCGCGCCCCGGTTGGGCGCACAGGCGCCGGGCGCGGCGCTCGGCTCACGGGAAACGCTGACACCGGCCCCGTGCCCGCCTGGGGCGCTGGCACTCAACCTTTTGCCGTCTAGTGCGAGTCCCGCGGCACGGCATCGCCCCGCGTCCCGACCAGAAAGTCGAAGTCCGCTCCCCCATCTGCTTGCAGCACATGTTCGATGTACAACCAGGTGTACCCGGACTGCGCCTTGGTGCCAGGCGCCGACCACGCCGCTTTGCGGCGGGCCAGTTCCTCGTCGGGCACGTCGAGATGAAGCGAGCGTGCCGGTACGTCCAACTCGATGGTGTCGCCCGTCTCAACCAGCGCCAGGGGCCCTCCCAGCGCCGCTTCGGGCGCAACATGGAGGACGACCGTCCCAAAGCCCGTCCCGCTCATGCGGCCGTCACAGATCCGGACCATGTCGGTGACCCCTTGCCTCAGTAGCTTGGCCGGGAGGGTCACATTGGACACCTCCGGCATACCTGGGTACCCCTTGGGGCCGGCGTAACGAACGACGATGACGTCGCCGGCCTCGACGTCGAAGTCATCGTTGTCGCAAACGGCGTAGTAGGCCTCGGGCGAGTCAAAAACCAGCGCCCTGCCTCGGTGCTCCATCAACTCGGGGGAGGCAGCGGACTGCTTGATCACGGCCCCGCTGGGACAGAGGTTGCCCCGGAGCACGGCCGTACCTCGGCCCGGCGGCATCAGTGGCTCACTGACGGTGCGGATGACCTCGCGGTCCCAGCAAGTCGCTCCCGCCACGTTTTCGCCGATGCTCTTGCCGGTCACCGTCATCTGCGACATGTCGAGGAGGCCGGCTTCGGCCAGCTCGCGCAGGACGACCGGAAGGCCTCCTGCATAGCAAAAGTCCTCCATTAGGTGGCGGCCCGACGGCAACAAGTCGACCAGGGTCGGCACCGGGCGCGCCAGCTCGTCGAAATCGTCCAGCGAGAGGTCGACACCGAGCCGGCCGGCAATGGCGATGAGATGGATGACGGCGTTGGTCGAGCCGCCGATGGCGGTGTTGGCCCGGATGGCGTTGTCGAAGGCCGCCCGCTGCATTATGTGGTGGGGACGGAGGTCCTCTATCACCATCGAGACGGCGCGGGACCCTGCTTCTTGGGCGATCTCGTAGCGGCGGGCGTCGGAGGCGGGCCAGGTCGCCGAGCCGGGCAGCTGCATGCCGAGCGCCTCGGCCATGCAGGCCATTGTCGAGGCAGTGCCCATGGTCATGCAGTGGCCGTCGGAGCGCGACATGCAACCTTCGGCGATGTAGAGCTGTTCCTGAGTCATGCGACCGGCTTTCACCTCCGCCGCGAACTTCCAGACGTGGGTGCCCGACCCGATGTCGCGTCCCTGGAACTTCCCGTTGAGCATGGGCCCGCCGGTGACCATGATGGCGGGCAGGTTGACGCTGGCGGCCGCCATGAGGAGGCCCGGAGTGGTCTTGTCGCAGCCCGACAGCAGCACCACCCCGTCGAGGGGGTTGGCCCGTACCAGCTCTTCCGCCTCCATGGCCAGGAGGTTCCGGTAGAGCATGGCCGTGGGCCGCATCAGCGTCTCCCCGGTGGACAGGGTAGGGAACTCGAGCGGGAAACCGCCCGCTTGCCAGACGCCGCGCTTGACCGCCTCCGCCACCCGGTGCAGGTGGGCGTTGCACGGCGACAGTTCCGACCAGGTGGAGGCGACGCCGATGACCGGGCGGCCGTCAAAAACCTTGGGACCGTAGCCCTGATTGCGCACCCAGGACCGGTAGAGCATGCCCGAGCGCCCCTCAGCAGCGAACCAGTCCTGACTGCGGCGTCTGTCTCCCGAGTTCATTCCAACCTCCGTCGTCTATCCATTTCTGACCAGTACAGCCGCTGGTGTCTTCGGCCGCCAACCACACGCTCGGGCCAGGACCAAAGACTCTGGCCGAGCGCGGCGCCGGGGCGCACGATTCGTACGGAGGGAAGAACGAGATAGGTCGCGACGGGGAGGTCACCATGGAGGTAGCGGTTGTCTACGAGAGCATGTTCGGCAACACCCGGCTCATTGCGGAGGCGATCGCCGAGGGCATGGGGCAGGCCAACCCCGGTGCTCATGTGGCAATCGTACCGGTGACGGAGGCGAGCAGCGACAAGCTGGCCGCCGTCGACCTGCTCGTCGTCGGGGGACCGACGCACATAAGGCGGATGTCATCGTCCCGGACCCGCAAGGACCTGGCCCCCGGGCCTGGGCTCCGCGAATGGATGAGTACCCTGCCTTCGGGGGTGGCCGGGAAACGGGCGGCTGCGTTCGATACCCGCTTCGGCTACCCGCTGTCCGGCGCCGCCGCCCGGCCGATCTCCCGCCACCTTCACGGTCACGGCTACGTGATCGTTGCCAAGCCCGAAGGTTTTATCGTCAGACAGGCAAAGGGGCCTCTGAAGGACGGAGAGCGCGAGCGGGCCCGGGCGTGGGGAGCCCGCCTCGTCAGCTGACAGCGTCGCCAGGCGCATGACAAGCGAGCTGGACCGCCCGCCTCCACCTCACTATCGTTTCGCAGGTGAGCTTTCGCGGTTGGGCCGCAGACGCCATCGACTTCTACGACGGGTTGGAGGAGGACAACTCCAAGACCTACTGGCTTGCCCATAAAGACGTCTACGAGCAGGCCGTCCGCCGGCCCATGGAAGAGCTGCTGGCCGAACTGGCGGAGCGGTGCGGTCCTGGCCGGATCTTCCGCCCCAATCGCGACGTACGCTTCAGCGCCGATAAGTCGCCCTACAAGATCGCCATCGGAGCCACCATGGACAATGGCGGGTACGTGCAGTTCTCGGCGGCGGGCTTGGGGGCCGGGCGGGGGATGTACATGATGTCGACTGACCAGCTCCAGCGTTACCGCCAGGCGGTGGCCGCCGAGCCGGCCGGGCCGGACCTGGCCCGCACGGCGAGCGCCATCAGGCAAACCGGCATAGAGCTAACCGCGCACGACCGCCTGAAGACAGCTCCGAAGGGCTACCCGAAGGACCACCCGCGGCTCGACCTGCTGTGCTTGAAGGGCCTCATCGCCTGGAAGCAGTGGCCGACCGCGGCCTGGCTCGCCACTCCCAAGGCCAAGGCGCGCCTCGTCGAGTTCTTCGTTGCGACCGACCCCCTGCAGGACTGGCTCACGGCTCATGTAGGGCCGCGCTCGGTCGCTGGCAAATGACCAGCACACGCTGAAGCCCGGGACGGTCGCACGTAGCGCCCTCTGCTCTCCGGAACAGGGCTCGGTGCGCCAAAAGCGGTCACTTTGTGCAGTTCCTTACAGGTGCGGGGGCCGTTTTGTGAAGTTCCTGCGATTCTTTCGGGGGGTACTTCACAATTCGGTTCTCGCGGGTGCTGCACGGTTCGATTACAGCCCCGGTCGATCAAGGTCCCGGCGCGGAGGAACGGCGGAGGTCGGTCGGGATTGGCCGGGCGCCGGCCCGGGCCCGGCGGGCCGGGCGCCGGCCCGGGCCCGGCGGCCGGGGCGCTGATCGGCAGCGCAGTCGACGCGATCAGGAGACCTGTACGACAGCCGCGCCGTTGAAGCGGTCGTGGGCCAGGTCCGCCAGTGCCTGGTCGACGGCTTCGAAGGGGTAAACGGTCGTCGTGGCGCGCACCCCGATGCGGTCGGCCAGAGCCAGGAACTCCTCGCCGTCAGCACGGGTATTGGCCGTGACGCTGCGCAAGTTGCGCTCCTGGAAGAGATGGTCCTGGTAGTTGAGCACAGGTATGTCGCTGAGGTGGATCCCGGCCACGGCCAGGGTGCCGCCCCGGTCCAGGGCGGCCAGGGCCACGGGCACGAGGGTGCCGACCGGCGCGAACAGGATGGCCGCGTCCAGCGGCTCCGGCGGGCAGCCGAAGGCGTCGCCTACTGAGGCCGCCCCGAGCTCACGGGCCAGGGCCTGGTCGGCGGCCGACCGCGTCAGCACGTGGACCGTAGCCCCCCGGGCCAGGGCTACCTGGGCGGTGAGGTGGGCCGAACCCCCGAAACCGTAGAGCCCTAGCCTCCCGCCAGGGGGCAGTTCGGCCCGGCATAAAGCCCGGTACCCGATGATCCCGGCGCACAGCAGGGGGGCGACGGCCACGTCGTCGGAGCTCTCGGGGAGCAAATAGACGAAATCCTCCCGGGCCACGAGAAGCTCGGCAAAACCGCCGTCGACGTCCCAGCCGGTGAACAGCGGCGCCAGGCATAGGTTCTCCCGCTGCGCTTGGCAGTACCGGCACCGCCCGCACGTGGCGGCCAACCAGGCGGCACCGACACGCTGGCCAACCTTTAGCCGCCGACAACCAGGGCCCAACCGCTCGACTCGGCCGACCACTTCATGGCCCGGGACCGCCCCCGGGCGATGGGGGGCTAGATCGCCCTCCGCCAGGTGCAGGTCGGTCCGGCACACCCCGCACACCGACACCTTGACGAGGACTTCCCCGGGGCCGGGCCCGGGGCAGGGGTGCTCGACCAACCGCAGCGGCCGGGTGTCGATCGGTCCAGGAGTGGTCACCTCCCACGCCCGCATCGATGGCGAACTCTAGCTCCCCCGGCAAGGTCTCGCGCTATGCTCCGAGCCCGAGCCCGCTGGGGCAAGCACGAGGAGGGTCGCCCGGTGGACCGAGCAAAGCGCGACGTGACCGTCGTGGACGCTCATCAGCACTTCTGGGACCCCCACCGCGTCGACTACCCGTGGCTGGCGCCGGCCTATCCCGAGCTGGACCAGACGTTCGACTTCGAGGACCTGGCCCCCCACCTGCGCCGGCGCGGGGTCGACGCCACGGTGCTCGTGCAGTCCGCCGACAGCGCCGAGGACAACGACGCCATGTTCGAAGTCGCCGGCAAGCACCCCGAGATCGCCGGCATCGTCGCCTGGCTACCGCTCGACCAGCCCTCCGGTGCTGAGAAGACGCTGGAGGAGCTGATGCACCGCGACCGTTTTGTCGGCGTCAGGAACCTCGTCCACGCGCGCCCGGACCCCGACTGGGTGCTCAGCGAGGACGTGGGCACCAGCCTGCGCATGCTGGAACGTGCCGACGTCCCGTTCGACTTCGTCTCCTCCCTGCCCCGGCACCTCGAGCACGTGCCCGTTCTCTGCGAACGTCACCCTGGGCTGACCATCGTCATCGACCACCTGGCAAAGCCCCCTGTGGGATCGGCCGGGCTGGAGCCATGGGCCAGCCTGATCAGCCGCGCCGCCCGGTCCCCTAACGTCTATGCGAAGTTGTCCGGCCTCTACCGGTCTGGGGACGAAAGGGGGCCGTGGACGCTGGAGGATCTGCGCCCCATCGTGGGCTACGCGTTGGACCTGTTCGGGGCCGAGCGTCTCATGTTCGGCAGCGATTGGCCCATATGCGAACTGGCCGGCGGTTACGAGGCGGTGACGGGAGCATTGTTCAGCCTCATCGAAGACCTCGACGAACACGAGCAGGAGGCGGTCCTCGGCGGTACCGCGGTTTCCGTCTACGGCCTCGAGGTGCACCGGTCATGATCGAGCTGTTCCGGCCGGTTTCCCTCGCCTGTCTGGTCGAAGTGCCCGCCGAGCAGCGCCGGCCCATTGCCGTAGTCGGCGCCGGGGCCATCGTCGACCTGGCTCACCTCCTGCCTACCGCCGGGGCGGCCTTCAGGTCGGAGAGGAAATCTTCCAGCTCGTCGCGGCCACGGCCGCGGGTTCGCCAACGCGGTCGGAGGCGCTTGGCCACCAGGAGTTCCAGCTCGGCTACAAGGTCTTCCGGTCGCTGGAGCCGTCCTGCCCTGGCGTGAGCGCCCTGGCCGCTCCTCAGGCCGTCGTGGTACCTCTCTGTTCAAAGGCCATGGCCCGCTGGAGGGCGGCTGCTCTCATCTCAAGAGGGATCTCGACCGGACCACCCAGGCGGGAGGAATTGATACCCGCCTGAGCCGCTTCCTCGACGATGCCGCCCACCATGATGGCCAGCTCCGGCGTGCGGTGGAAGACCAGCACGCCGTGGTTGGCCAGCAGGACGGCGGCCCCGCCGGGGACAACGGCGGCGCGGATATTGGCGACGGCCTCCTCGGACCCCCGGGGCCCGTAGCGGGCCACGGGCACGCCTGCCGGGAGGCCGAACATGGCCAACGCCTCCACCCAGCAGCCGATCGGGCGCCGGGCCACGGCGTAGGCCGTGGCGAAAGGGGAGTGGGTATGGACCACGCAGCCGACGTCAACGTGGTCCGCGTACAAGGCGGTGTGCATGGCCACGACCGCAGCCTGGACCGGGGGTAGCTGACCTTCCCGCAGCGCGCCGTCCAGACCGACCCGGACGACCATCTCAGCCGGGTGGTCCCGGAGCGACCCGCCACCGGTGAAGTACATCTCGTCATCTCCAGGGGCCCGGAGGCTGACGTTGCCGTGGCCATTGGCGGAGATGGCAACGCTGGCTACGACCCGCCTGGCTGTCTCGACAACCTGTTCGACCATGTCGCGGTCCACTGCCCGTCCCCCTAACTGGGCGGCGGACGCCGCCGCGCAGATGCTACATCCCGCCCTCCTACGCGCAGGAGTAATCAGAATCGATGGGGGTGGGCGAGCCGCCTCCGTAGCCGTACTGCACGAGCCAGGGCACCGCCCCGGCGAAGCCTATGGACGCGGAGGCAAGGGTGGAAGGGTCCCCCGGCGACAGCCCCCGCACGCAGTACGACTTGGCGCTGTACTCGCCCCCACTGAGCGGCCCGGCGCCCGCCACCCATATCGGCGGGCCCCCCGAAGGCATGTAGGAACCGGTTATCTGGCCCCACTGGTACCAGGTGCAATAGATGCCGCCGATGTCGCCCGCCTTCCTGATGGCCGCCAGCGCGCCCTGGACTATGGCCGCGTTCACCGGCTGGAACACCCTGGCGGTGGGCCAGCCCTCGGCGGTCTCGACGTCCAACCACCAGATCCTGGGGCTGGGGCCCTCTGCCCCGACGAAAGCTATGTCGGCACTGGCGTAGTTGTAACCCCAGTCGTAGCCCTCGCACTCACTGCTGGTGGCGGCGCAGGACGCTTCCGGCCCCGTCGCCTCGAACGGTACCGGCGTGCCCCCCGGAGCCGGCTGCAAGATGATGTAAACGGAAAGGTTTTTGCCGGCCCAGGCCGCCTCGGCGGCAAAGCAGCTGTTGAAGCTGCTGATCGTCCCATTGTTGACACCGACAATGGCAAACGACGGGCCGGCCGGCAGCAATTTGGTCCGTGCCGAAGCCCGGTTGACGCACTGAGGCCATGACACGTCGTAGCCCGTGCTGCCGGCTGGGTACGGGTCTACGGCGCTCGGGTGCGGGGGAGGCGGAGCGGGAGCGATCGGTTTGGTCCTGGCGGCCAGGGAAACGTAAAACGGCCCGGCGAACGAGGAGGTCCCGTTGCGCGCCACCAGGACGAAGGCGACCGTACGTGTTACCGGGCTCGGGTTGGCGCCAATGGTCACATGGGCGGAGAAGCTGCCGTTACTGCACGCGGTGGTCGGGTTGTGGGAGTAGACGACGGGGAAGGACTGGCGCGACAGCAGCCGCAGCTGGCACGAAGCGGCGTGTTCGACGGCGCCGGTGACCAGGACCTGGCCCCCGGCGGCCGTCAACGCGGCCGGAGTGGCGTGGGCCAAAACGACGGCCGGGGCCACTCGGGGCGCCAGCGACACGTAAAACGGGCCGGTGAACGAAAAGGGGCCGTTCCGCGCCACCAGCGCGAAGGCGACCGTACGTTTTACCGGGCTCGGGTTGGCGCCGATCGTCACGACGGCGAAGAAGCTGCCGTCGCTGCACGCGGTGGTCGGGTTGTTGGGGTAGACGACGGGGAAGGACTGGCGCGACAGCAGCCGCAGCTGGCACGAAGCGGCGTTCTCCACCGCGCCTGTCACCATCACCTTCCCCCCGCCGAGCAGCAACGCGTCCGGGGTAGCGCGGGCCGAGAGGACCAGCGGGCGGGGGGGCGGGCCAGCTGAAGCGCTCATTGGGACCGCCAGGCCCAATGCCCCGGAGGCCAAAAAGCCGGCAACGATGATCAGCGACGTCAGCGACCTACGCACCGCCGACCGTTTTCGTTGCTCGATAAGTTATGGCGACAGAGCCTGCCAATCAAACCCGCCTATCGCCCTGGCCCGACCCATGTCCGGCCACCAGTACCCGGCCAAGGTTCGGCCATTCCGGCATCTGCCCGTTCTGGCGCGGCCGTACCGCCGCCGCCCGGACAAGGCTAGCAACTAAGGGCGCCGGGCGCGGGCAGGCACCCGCAGGGCAGCAAGCGAGGCGGTCCCGTCAGCTGTTTGGCGGGGGGGCCTGGCGGCCAGGTTCCTCCGCCCGGCCAGTGGGCCGCCACGGGCGGACCACCAGCACCCCCAGATAGGCGGCGGCCCGACCGATCGCTTGAGCCCCCGGCGACGCCGAGAAAGGCCGGACCAAGTGATGCGGGGCGACGCCTACCCCACCGGCGAGCGGCTTCCAGTCTTCGTTGTCCCGGCTGTCAGCCGAGAACAACCAAGACAAAGCCAGCAAGGCCACTACGGCGATAGCGATCAGCCAGCCCATGGTCCAGCCTCTCCTCTCCGGTGGCTCCCGGTGCATGCCGTGCGGGTACCCATACCTCCATTGTGGGACTTCTAACCATGAAGTTCAATCGATGAGTTGCAAATACTGATTAAGTAATGCTTAATGGTTGGATGATCGATCTCCGGCGCCTCAAGGTGCTCAAGGCAGTGGTAGACACCGGGTCTGTAGCCGCCGCCGCGGCCGCCCTCAACTTCACCCCCTCGGGCGTAAGCCAGCATGTGACCGCGCTCGAGCGCGAGACCGGGTGCCTCCTGCTCGAGCGGGCGGGTCGCGGTATCCGGCCGACGGACGCCGCATTGCTGTTGTGCGAGCACGCCTCAAAGGTGCTGGCCACGGTGCAGGAAGCCGAGGACGCGCTAGCGGAGCTGCGCTCGGGCCAGATCGGCCGGCTCCGCCTGGCCGCCTTCCCCACCGCCGGCTCTTCGCTGGTGCCCGGAGCGCTGGCGGCGTTCCAGCTCGTCCACCCGAAGGTCCACCTGGGCCTCACCGTCCACGAGCCCGAGGAAGCGGTCATCAAGCTCCGCAGCGGTGTCATCGACCTCGCCATCACGGTCGAGCCGTACGGTCCCGGCGGGGCCCCCCATGACGGGCTCCTTCGGTGGCACCTCCTGGCCGACCCTTTCCGGGTGGTGCTGCCCCGCAAGCACCCCTTGGCCGGCCGGCGCAGCGTCGACTTGGCTGCCTTGGCCGGCGACCGCTGGATCCGCGTCAGCTCGTCCCCCGACTATTGCCAGCAGGCGGTCGACGACGCTTGCGTGCGGGCCGGCTTCCAACCCACCTACGGGCTGGAGGCCGACGAGTACCCCACCGTCGAGGGCTTCGTGGCCGCTGGCCTGGGGGTGGCGCTCGTGCCCCAGCTGGCGCTGGGGATCTCGGTCCATATGGGCGTGGTGGCCCGCCACGTAAAAGGGGACCAACCGGTCCGCCAGGTCTGGGCGGCGACCAGGCCGGCCATCGCCGGGCAACCTCCGGTCCTGGCCATGGCCGAGTTCCTGCGCCAGGCAGCAGCCCAGTTCGCCGCCGACGGCGGGTAAGCGGTCGAGGGCCTTTGTCTTGGGCTACCCTTTGTCGGCCCGGCGGGCCTGTCGTCCGGTGAGGAACGCC
>JBEKNX010000008.1:0-26739 GCA_049522375.1 Acidimicrobiales bacterium
CCCGGACGTACTCGGTCTCGGTGGCGTAGCCGGGCCCCCACACCCCCCTCAGCAGCTGGGCGTGCGTAAGTAACTTGCCGCGGTTGACGGCGAGCTCTCTAAGGAGGGCAAACTCCGTCGGCGTCAAGTGCACCACCTCGCCCCCCCGGGTGACCAGGCGCATCTCCAGGTCGACCACCAGGTCGCCGACCTCGATGCGGAGCGGCGACACCTCCACCGGCTCGGCCGGCCGGGTCCGGCGCAGTGTGGCCGTGATGCGCGCCAGCAGCTCCTCGATCCCGAACGGCTTGGTCATGTAGTCGTCGGCCCCGAAGTTGAGGGCGGTCACCTTGTCGTGCTGGCCCCCGCGGGCCGAGACCACGATGATGCCGACACCCGAACGTTCCCGCATCTGGCGGCAGAGCTCGAAGCCGTCCACATCGGGCAGCATCAGGTCCAACAACACCACGTCGGGCGCCTCGGTCTCCAGCAACTGGAGGGCCCGTGACCCGTCAGGCGAGACGCAGGTGTCGAAGCCGCGCACGGTCAGGTTGCTCCGGATGAGGTCGACGATGTTGGGGTCGTCTTCGACCAGCAGCGCCTTGGTCCGCCTCTCTACGACGGTCATGCGACGGTTTCCCCCGGTCCCTCGAGCGGGAGCACGATCATGAAGCTTGCTCCCTGCCTGGTGTCGTCGAGGCTGATCTGACCGCCGTGAGCGACCACGATCCCTCGGGCAATGGACAGGCCTAGTCCGGCCCTCGGCGCGCTGGTGGCGCCCCGGGCCCAGGACTCGAACAATTGCTCCTTCAGTTCCCTCGGGATACCTCTCCCGTCGTCGCTCACCCGGATGGCCACGCTATCCGTCCCCGCCACTGCGACCTCGATCCTGACGCTCACCCCGGGCGGGTTGTGGCCCAGGGCGTTGTCCAGCAGGTTTACGAAGACCTGTTCAAGGCGGTCGTGGTCGGCCCAGACGGGCCCGATCTCTGGTGGGCAGCACACGACCACACCCTCCGCGCCCTCCGGGTGCAAGCAGGAGACGGCAGCCGCAATGACCAGAGAAAGATCACACCAGTCCTGCTGCAGGCGCAGCAGGCCGGACTCGATGGCGGAGAAGTCCAGCAGGTCGCCCACCAGCCGGCCCAGACGCGACGACTCCCCGGCGATCCTGCTCAGGAACCTCATTTTCGACTCATCGTCCCAAGTCACATCAGAAGCCAGCAGGCTGCTGGCATAGCCCCTGATGGCGGTCAGCGGCGTGCGCAGCTCATGGCTCAGGCGGGACAGGAAGTCCCGCTGAAGTTGATGGGAGCGCCGCAAAGCGGCAGCTTGCTGGTGCGCCTGCTCGGCTTCTGCGCGCTCCAGGGCCAGGCGCACCGAGTTCGCCGCGTCGCCAAGCAGCGCCAAGGCGTCGTCGGGCACCTCCGACGCCAACCAGCGGGCGATGAGGGCCGCCCGCCCGTCGGGCGACTCGAACGTCGTCGCTATCACCTGGTCGGTGCCTCCCCGGCCCCAGTGGCGTGGCCCCCCGAAATGAGGAGGGGCGGCAAACGCCCTGGCGGCGTCGGTCGCGTCGTGCTGGGGAAGGTCGCGGTGCGCCTGGTTGTCGCCGTCGATGAAAGCCGTACAACGTGGGCGGCCACCCCTGGACGTGACCCACAGTTCGATCTCGGTGGCACGGAGGCCGCGCTGCAATGACTGCAAGGCCAGGAGCAGCCCGCTCGAAACCGGTTCAGGGCCAGCCAGGGTTTCCAGGACCTCCCGGATGGTTTCCAGGACCCGGTTACGCGCCGTCACTTCGCCGAAAAGCCGATCGCGCTCGATCGCCCCGGCGGCGTAGCCGGCGTAGAGGGAGACGAGGTCCATCTGGTCCCGGTGAGGCCGTCCCACGAACGGCTGGCAGCCGGTGATCACCCCGATGAGCCCGCTGGAGGCTACGAGCGGCACCGACCATGAGCTGCGGATCCCAGCTCTCCTCACCATGGCCGAAAAATGCCACCAGGTAGGGCTTTTGTCCAAGTCCTCTTCGATGACGACGCGCCCGCCGGCGGCGGCCGTGCCCATAGGGCCGCCGCCGGGGCCGACCGGAACGGACGCCCAGGCGTCCACCAGCTCCGGGGGTAGGCCCTCGGCCGCCACTAGGCGCAGGCATTGGTCCTCCAGAAGATGGATGCACAGCTGCTGGGTACCGAGCGCCGCGCCCAGGGCGGAGACGATGAGGGGCAGGCTGGAGCTGGGCCGGGCCAGGGCCAGCTGGTCGACCAGGTTCTGCAGGCGCGTCAGCTGGTGCCTGGCGGTAGCCGCGGGGGGATGGCCGGACATGATCGCCACCACGTCGTCTGGGTGGGTCTCCGAGGGGAGCAGGTCGGCCACGACCCGGCCACGGTGCATCACCAGGATGCGGTCGGCGAGGTTGAAGACCTGTTCGACGTCGTGGGACACCAGGAGCACGGTCGTGCCCTGGGCCTTGAGCTTCACTATCAGCTCCTCGACCTGTCTGGTCTCTTTCACGCCCAGGGACGCAGTGGGCTCGTCGAGGACGAGCAGGCGCGGGTGGCTCTGCATGGCCCTGGCCACGGCCACGAGCTGGCGCTGGCCGGTCGAGAGCGAGCCCACCGACCGGACGTCGCTGACCTTTATCCCATAGGAGCCCAGGACGCGCCGGGTGGCGATGGTGGCTTTGGCGTCGGAGACGAGCCAACGGCCGCGCTCACGGCCGAGGAACAGGTTGGCGGCTACGTCGAGGTTGTCGCACAGGGCGAGGTCCTGCCACACCACGGCCAGACCGCTGTGGGCGGCACCGGCGTTGGAACGGACAGGCGAGCCCCCGATCAGCACCTCCCCGACATTGGGCGAGATGTCGCCGGCGATGCAGCGGACCAGGGTCGATTTGCCGGCGCCGTTCTCCCCGGTAAGAGCCACGAGCTGGCCGGGCCAAACCTCGAAGTCGACGCCGTTCAGTACCCGAAGGTCGCTGTAGGTGACGTACAGGCCACGCACGCTCAACAGGGGCGGCGCCAGTTCGGCGCCTGTCGAAGGGACTTGGACGAGAGCCGTGACCATCACCACCAGTGTGCTCCCTCCACGCTGGCGGTGGGGTCGCCTGCAATGCGGTGCCCGCCGTCCGCCCGACGGTCCGCCTGACGGTGCCGGTCGACTACGGCGAGGTCGCCTCAACCGCTTGGGTCAAGATGGCTCGGCCTTGAGCGGTTCGGCACAGACTCCCTGAAAAAAAGGTACGCAAGCGCTTGTGTAGCCCGCCCCTCAGAGCTACGATGCCGTCACTCGGAGCCCGTTCCCGAGGGGGGTTTACCGTCACAGGCCGCTTGCGGCCTGAGGTAGGTGGGGATTGGTAAAGAGCACGATCAAAGAGGTGGCCGGCATGGCGGGGGTTTCGCCCTCCAGCGTGTCCCGGTCGCTCCGCGGCGTCGGCGGCGTCTCCACGAGCACGACCGAGCGCATCCGGGAAGCGGCTGAGCAGCTCGGCTACAGCGTTTCCCCCGCCGCCTACCGTCTGGCTACCGGCCGTACGGGCACCGTCGCCATCGTCATGCCCTACCTGACCAGGTGGTTCTACGGCGAGCTGCTCGGCGGGGTCGAGCAAGTCGTCAGGGAAGCCGGGCTCGACCTGCTGCTTTACCAGTTGGGCGACACGGAGATGCGCCAGAGCTACTTCTCTTCCGGCCTGCTGCGCAAGCGGGTCGACGGCGTCCTGCTCGTGACCCTGGCCCTGACCGAACCAGAGATCGACGCCCTGCGCGCCCTCGATGTCCCGGTGTGCATGGTCGGGACGCATGTCGACGGCTTCTCCAGCATCAGGATCGACGACGCCGCCAGCGCGAGCACGGCGGTCCAGCACCTCATCAACCTCGGCCACCAACGGGTCGCCATCATCTCGGGGGACCCGAACGAGCCGGAGCACTTCACGGCGGAGCTCCAACGCCGAGCGGGCTACCGCGCCGCCCTCAAGGCCGCGGGCCTCCCCATAGATCCTGAGCTCGAGGCGCACGGCACCTTCACCATCGAAGGGGGCGACGAAGCTACCGTTCAGCTGCTCGGCCGCCGTAGCCTGCCCACTGCCATATATGCAGAATGTGACGAGATGGCAGTCGGTGCCCTGCGGGCATTGCGGCGCGTCGGCCTGCGGGTGCCGGCTGATGTGTCCGTGATCGGCTTCGACGACCATCCCATGGCCGAGTACTTCGATCTCACGACCATGGCCCAGGACGTGCGCGACCAGGGCCGCCAGATCGCCCGGCACATGGTCGACGCCGTGGTCAGACCGGGCGAGGTGCTACCGGTGAAGCTGCATTCGCCCACCCGTCTGGTCGTGCGAAGTACCACAGCCGTCCTGGGGACCGAGCCGCGGACGGTGCCGGCCTCTGCCGGCGCCGGTTACGTCGGCGACGACCGCTGGTTATTTGACCCGGCTGAGGTCGGGGAACTGGTCAGTCCCGTGTACACAAAAAGGAAGGAGAAGCACAGCAGTGAAGCTCACAATGGAAAGGGGAACTAGCAAATGACACGACCGTCGGTCCTCTCGGTGAGGCGGAGCCACAAATTTCTACCTATTGCAACGATGGCAGGGATGCTGGCCCTAGGAGGCTCAGCGATCGGCTCTGCCGCCCCGGCGAGCGCCTCGACCGTCAGCCCGGCCTTGTCGCACATCGGGGGCTCTTTGACCGTATGGTCCGAATGGACGAGCGTCGAGCAGCAGTACTTCGAGGCCGCCTACGCTCCGTTCACAGCCGAGACGGGGGTCACCATCAACTACCGGGGCGAGTCGAGCAACATCGCGGCGACGGTCCAGGCCGCCGTGGCCGGAGGCAAGGGCCCTGACGTGGCCCTGGTCCCCTCGCCTGCCACTCTCGACGCGCTGGCCGCCAAGGGTTCGATCCAGCCCATCGCCCCCATCATCGGGAGCGAGGCCTCGGACTACGGTCCGGCCTGGAACAGCCTGGCCAGCTACAACGGCAAGTTGTACGGCGTCTGGTTCAAGGCCGCCAACAAGAACACCATCTGGTACAACCCGGCCGAGTTCGCCGTGGCCGGCATCAAGGCCCCGCCCACGACCTGGGAGGGGCTCCTGACTGACGCCGCCACGCTGAAGGCGGCCGGTGTCACGCCGTTCTCGCTGTGCGGCGACATCGGGTGGCCGGTGGCCGACCTCTGGCAGAACATCTACCTGAAGACGGCGGGAGCAGCCGACTACAACAAGCTGGCTGCCCACAACCTCTCCTGGCAGGACCCGACCGTGACGACCGCCTTTGACACGCTCGGCGGTCTGGTCGGGAAGCCGCAGTACCTCCTGGGTGGCACCGCCGGCGCCCTCGGGAGTGGCGGGAACTACCCGTCGTGCGTGGACCAGGTGTTCCCCAAGGCCGGGGCGATGCCCAAAGCGGCGATGGTGATAGAGGCAGATTTCGTGGTCAGCGAGATTTCGGGCAACGAGCCGAACGCCACCGCAGGCACCAAGGCTGCTGGTGGTAAAGCGTGCACGGCCAACCCCGCCGGCACCCCGTGCTACGACTTCTTCCCCTTCCCGGCGCCCGCCGCCGACCAAGCCAATGCCAGTGCCCTTCAGGGCGCGGGCGACGTGGCCATGCTCATCCGCCCGACCCCACAGGCCAAGGCCTTCATGAGGTACCTGGCCAGCCCCGAGCCGGGTGAGATCTGGGCCCACCTGGGAGGCTTCGCCTCTCCCAACACAAAGGTCCCGCTCAGCAGCTACCCCGACCCCGTGACCAAGGCGGACGCCTCCGAACTGCAGCATGCCACCGCGTTCGTGTTCAGCCTCGACGACCTGCAGACAGGCTGGGAGCCCTCCCTGTGGGCGGACATGCTCAACTACGTAAAGAACCCGAGCTCGTCCAACCTAACTTCCATCGAGGCGACCATGCAGAAGCAGGCCACCGCGGCGATGGGCCACTGATAGTTACCAGTAGGTGCGCGTTTCCAGTAGGTGCGTGGTCCTGAGCTAACCCTTGGGGCCATGTCAAGCAACCAGGGCGTGACCGGGTGCTCCGGTCACGCCCGGCTTTTGCCCACCAGCCAGGCGAGGCGCCAGGAGAAGGGGTAAGGGGGACCGGAAATGGTGGCAGCGAAATGTCAGTAGTCGTCGGCCAGATAGAGGCCGCGCCGCAGCGCAAGAAGAAGGGGGGCTCGGCCGCAGGAGGTAGTACCAAGGACCACATCGCCTCCCTGGCGTTCCTGGTCCCCGGCGCGATCTGGTTGTTGGCGATCGTGGTCTACCCGGCCATCGTCACCATAAAGGACAGCTTCTTCAACGAGACCGGGACAAAGGCGATCGGTTTCACTAACTACAAAAACCTGTTCACCACGGCCGAGACCCTGATCGCGTTCCGCAACAATGTCATCTGGGTCTTGATCTTCCCATTTCTGGTGACCACCATCGGCTTGGTGCTGGCGGTGATGACCGAACGTATCCGCTGGGCCACCGCCTTCAAGACGATCATCTTCCTGCCCATAGTCTTCAGCGTGACCGCGTCGTCGATGGTCTTTGCCCAGATCTTCGACGTAAACCCGCACGTCGGTGTGGTCAACGCCATCATCCAGGGCGTATCTGATATTTTCAACCCCCCGGGTGCCTACCCGCTCAGCCCGGGCCAAACGGCGGCGTCGTTGGCTTCGTCCGGGGCTGAAGGAGGCCCGCACGGCACCGTCCAGAGCACCGCCGCCGTGGGCGCGGGCGGGACAGTGAAGCTGGGCCTGACCGGGTTCCCTCCCACCACGTTCCAGGTGTTGGGAGCTCAACAGGCTCTCCCCCCCAAGCCCGTGGCGAGGGCAGTTACGGGGCTCGTATGGCGCGATTTTTCGCCCAACAACCCGAGCAACTCGACTTCGGTGCTCGCCGGTGAAGACGGGTACCCTCTGCTGCACGTCGCCTTGGTCGACAGCCACGGGGCCACGGTGGCGACCACGACCACCAATGCCAACGGACAGTTCAGCTTCCCGGGCGTCGGCCCCGGGAAGTTCCACGTCCAGGTCGAAGCGTCCAATTTCGCACCTGGGTTCGGCGCCGGTGGTGTCGGCGTCTCGTGGCTCGGGGGCCAGTCGTTGACTCCCACCGGCAGCCTCAGCCAGACCGAGCAGGCATTGCTCAGCGTCCCGCTCGTCGACATATCGATGATCGTTGCCTACCTTTGGATTTGGGCCGGCTTTACCCTGGTCGTGGTCGGCGCCGGGCTGGCCGCCCTGGACCGCCAGGCCCTGGAGGCGGCCAAGGTCGACGGGGCCACCGAGTGGCAGACGCTGAGGCGGGTCACGATCCCCATGTTGGCGCCCGTCCTGGTGGTGGTCCTCGTGACCATGATCATCAACGTCCTCAAGATCTTCGACATCATCGTCAACCTGGGCGCCGACACCTCTGAGCCCGGTGGACAGTCCAGCACGCTGGCCTCCGACATCTACTACAAGGGCTTCACGTCCGGGATCCACACGGGCCTGGCGAGCGCTCTCGCCGTGGTCCTGTTCCTGCTGGTCATCCCGGCCATGCTCTTCAACCTCAAGAGGATCAAAGGAGGGGGCAATTGACGGCCGGCCACGGGCGGCGGCGCCCACAACTCACTCATCGCAAGCCGCACGGCAAGAGGGGAGAGCACCGATGACGATGGCTACTGCGGACCTGGCGATGACCGACCAAGTCGTCCCTACCGCGACCGTGCCCGCGGGGCCAGGCCGGGGGCTGATGCGCCGCTTCCGGCCCTCTCGCGCCGTCCTCAACATTTTCCTGATCGTCGTGGCCCTGTTCTGGCTGATGCCGAGCGTTTCGATGCTTATCATCTCGTTCCGCCAGTCAGGGCTGTTCGAGCAATCAGGATGGTGGCATGCACTAGCGTCCCCCGCCCAGTTCACGCTGTACAACTACAAGGAGCTCTTTTCCGGGCCCAAAGGAGGCACAGTCCCCTCAGGGTTCTCGGCCGGGGGCGCGCTGGACTCGCTCAGGACCTCCATCGAGATCACCGTCCCGGCGACCGTCCTGGTGGTCGCCGTCTCCGCCCTCGCCGCCTACTCCCTCGTTTTCGGCCGGTGGCGGGGGCGCAACATCGTCTTCTTGACCATCGTCGGCTTGATGGTCGTGCCCCTGCAGGTGGCGATACTGCCTATCGTCGAAGGCTTCAACGATATGGGGAAGTTCACGGGCTGGAACCCGTACGGGACCATCGAAGGCGTGATCATCTTCCACGTCGCCTTCGGGTTGCCGTTCGGGATCTTCTTGATGCGCAACTTCTTTATAGGGATACCGCAGAACCTGATCGAGGCCGGCCGGGTCGACGGTGCCGGCGAGTGGACGTTGTTCCGCCGGGTGGTGCTCCCCATCGCGGTGGCGGCGGCCGCTTCCCTGGCCATCTTCCAGTTCATATGGACCTGGAACGACCTCCTGGTGGCGCTGGTCATCCTCGGGGCCGACCCCCACGTGCCGATCACGCTGTTCATCTACGGCCAGGAACGGGCGCTGGCGGCCAACTTCTGGATAATCTCCACCGGGTCCATGGTATCGATCGTCATCCCGCTCCTGGTGTTCCTCAGGTTCCAGCGTTACTTCGTCAGTGGCATGCTGGCCGGGGCGGTGAAGTGAGGTAACCGGTCGTAGAGTGGCTGGTGGCAGCCGGCCCTGCCCTCCACTTCCGGCATCAGGTAGCCAGCTGGTTGCGCCGTAGCTCGTGGGAACCGTCGGGGCGGGCGTACTCGTAGTAGACGAACGACGACCCCTCGATATCAACGGCCTCGACGTAGCGGAGCGAGCCCGAGGCGTGGGGCGACACCAGCGCGGGCCGCTCGGGCGTCACCCGGTGCCAGCTACGAAGGTCGAGGCTGACGGCCACTCCGCAGTGCTCCTCGGTGTCGTCGGCCGGTGAGGCGGCGCCGTCGTAATAGCCGACGAACCCGGCGCCCAACCGGGAGACCGAGGAAAGCCGGGCCTGGTAGGCGTCCCAGCCCGCCCCGACGCCGAGCGCCTCGCCCTGCCAGGCGAACCTCACCCCGTCCCTACTGGTGGCCAGCCCGGTCGGTGCCGGCCCCTGCGGCGTCAGGAAAGTTGACACGTACATCAGCATTTCCCCCCCGTAGGTGAGCACGTACGGGTCCTTGACCGCGTCCACGCCCAGGTCGTCCGGGAGCAGGACGCCGGTGGCGGACGCCGCCGAAAAACCCCCGGGCACCGGGGCGCGCAGGACGTCGACCCGCCATTTCCCGCTCGATGGTGGGTCCTCCCAGGAGGTGTAGAGGAGCCAGTCGCCCTCCGGCGCCCGCCTCAAGCAGGACCGTTCCAGTGACGAGGTCCCGATCTCGTGTTTGGTGACCCTCCAGATATCGGCAAAGGACCGGCCCCCGTCGTTGCTCTCGGCGATGGCCCCCAGGTAACCCCGCTCGTCCGGCGAGCCGTCCCGGGGACGTCGACGGCGGTAGCTGAGCAAAACCCGGCCGTGCTCGGCGACTACGACGCTCGGGGCACCGGCCCAGTGACCGGCGCCGGGGGCGTCCGGCAGGACGATCGTCTCGCCGGCCTCGGGGTCGAAGCCGGGCGAGCGTCCGGCATGAAGCCGGGACCGAACCTCGGCGGCGAGGCTTTCGATCTCAGAGCTCGCAGGCGTGGCCACCTCCCTCAACGCTGAGAGGCTACCCACGGGAGGCATGAGCCAGACAGGTGGTCCAGACGAAGGCGAAAAGGGGTACGAGCATGTAGAGTCTGCTCTCAACGCAGGACGTCAATTGACCAGGAGGTAGTGCCGTGGCAACGGTAAGCCTTGAAAAAGTGAGCAAGTCCTATCCCAACGGCACCCCCGCGGTGACCGACCTCGACCTCGAGGTGACCGAGGGCGAGCTGATGGTCATGGTCGGCCCGTCGGGCTCGGGCAAGACGACGGCCCTGCGCATGGTGGCCGGCCTGGAGGACATCACCTCGGGGACGCTGCGCCTGGGGGGCCAGGTGGTCAACGACCTGTCGCCCAAGGACCGCAACGTGGCCATGGTCTTCCAGAGCTACGCCCTGTACCCGCACATGACCGTGGCCGAGAACATCGGCTTCGCCCTGCGCCTGCGCAAGATGCCCAAGGACCAGGTCCGGGCCAAGGTGGCCGAGACGGCCCAGCTGCTGGGCCTGTCGGAGTACCTGGACCGCAAGCCCGGCCAGCTCTCGGGCGGCCAGCGCCAGAGGGTGGCCATGGGCCGGGCCGTGGTCCGAGAGCCGTCGGTGTTCTTGATGGACGAGCCCCTGTCCAACCTGGACGCCAAGATGCGGGTGCAGATGCGCTCGGAGATCTCCCGCATCCAGCGCCGGGTGGGGGTGGCCACCTTGTACGTGACCCACGACCAGGTCGAGGCCATGACCATGGGCGACCGGGTGGCCGTGCTGCACATGGGCCGCCTCCAGCAGTGCGACACCCCCCAGGTGCTCTACGACCACCCCGACAACATCTTCGTGGCCGCCTTCATCGGCTCGCCGGCCATGAACCTGTACGAGGCCGCCCTCAGCGCCGACGCCGACCAGCTGAAGGTGGGCGCCCAGAGCATCAAGCTGCCTCCCGAGGTCCTAAAGGCCCGGCCCGCCCTGGGCGGCTACCGGGCCAAGACGGTGGTCCTCGGCGTGCGCCCCGAGCACCTCTCCGACGCCGCCCTCAGCGGCGAAGCCGAGTCCGGCACGTCGCTGGTGGTCGACGTCGAGCTGATCGAGGCCCTGGGCAACGAGCTGCAGGTGCACTTCCTCATCGACGCCGTGCGGGCCGAGTCCCAAGACACCAAGGCCGCCACCGAGACCGAGGAACTGGTCGGCCTGCCCATCCAGGGCGGGGGGACCAAGACCACCGGCGTGGCCCGCATCTCGCCCCGCTCGGAACTGCACGCCGGCTCGCGGGCCACCCTGCACGTCGACACCGACCAGCTCCACTTCTTCGACCCCACCACCGGGTCGGCCATCTGGAGCTGACCGCAGGTCATCGGAGGCCACGGTGCCACTCGTTGCCGGAGCGGATTGCTCGACCCAGTCGACCAAGGTCCTCATCGTGGATGTGGACGATGGTCGCGTCGTGGCTTCAGGGGGGGCGACCCATGAGGTCGAAGGCGACGCGGGGGCGAGGGAGAGCGACCCCCGGGACTGGGAGGTTTCCCTCGCCCAGGCCCTGGGCCAGACCGGTCGAGCCGCCGAGGTAGCGGCGATATCGGTCGGTGCCCAGCAACACGGCCTCGTCGTCCTCGACGACGCCGGCCGCCCGCTGCGCAAGGCGCCGTTGTGGAACGACACGCGCGGCGCCGCCGATGCTCGAGCCCTGGTGGCCGCCCTCGCTGGCCCCGACGCGGCGGCGCGACGTGTCGGCTCGGTGCTGACAAGCTCGTTCACCGTGGCTCACTGGGCCTGGTTGCGCCGGGCCCAGCCCGAAGTGGCGGCGGCCGCCCGCCACGTGCTCTTGCCTCACGACTACCTGAACTTCCGCCTGACCGGCACCACGACGACGGACCGCAGCGATGTCTCGGGCACCGGTTGGTGGAGCCCGGCCGACGAGTCCTACGCCGCCGACGTCCTGGGCCTTGACGCCGTTCAGCTCGACCCCGGCTACCTACCCGAAGTGCTGGCCCCCACGGCGGCGGCGGGCACGGTCACCAAGGACGCAGCCGAGCAGTTCGGCCTGCGGCCGGGGGCCCCGGTCGCCTGCGGCGCCGGCGACAACGCCGCCGGTGCCTTGGCGCTCAGCTTTGCGCCGGGCGAAGCGGCCCTGTCCCTCGGCACGTCCGGGACCGTTTACGCCCCCGCCACCAGACCGAGCGCCGACAGCACCGGCACCGTGGCCGGCTTTGCCAGCGCCGACGGCCGCTACCTGCCCCTCGCCTGCACGCTCAACGCCACGGTGGCCGTCGACCAGGTAAGCGAATGGCTCGGCGTGGGCAGAGAGGACGTGGCGAGCGCGGGCGAGGTCGTCTTTCTCCCCTGGCTTGGCGGCGAACGCACGCCGGACGCTCCCAGCGCGTCGGGCACCTTGACCGGGCTGCGGTACTCGACCGATAAGCGTTCCATTTTGCAGGCCACCTATGACGGCCTCGTGGCCACGCTGCTGGAGGCGACCGCCTTCCTCGACCAATGGGCGCCTCAGTCGCCGGACGCACCTCTGCTCCTTCTGGGCGGAGGGGCGCGCGGCCGAGCCTGGCAAGAGACGGTGCGCCGGCTGTCCGGCCGCCCCGTCCTGGTCGTCGAACTGTCCGAGCTGGTCGCCTACGGCGCCGCCGTCCAGGCCGCCGCCCTGCTGAGCGGCGCTCCGCTGGCTGACGTGGCCAACAGGTGGGGAGCACGCCGCGGCCTCATGCTCGAGCCTGTCGCCCGCGACGACGATGCCCTGGCCCGCATTGCCGCGTGGCGCCGGTCGTACCTCGCCACGTTGTAATGCCAGCCGTGCGCTCATCCGTCCCCGCCCCCGGAAGCGGATAGATGGCGGTGATATCGGATCTGTCCAGCGCGAGCGACGCCAGCCTGGCCATGGCCGTGGCCAGGTGGCAGGAAGAAGCGCTGGCCGAGATTTACCGCCGGCACGCCGGGGCCGTGTTCGGCCTGGCCAAGCGCCTGATGTTCGACGCCGTGCTGGCCGAAGAGGTGACTCAGGAGGTTTTCGTCCGGCTGTGGCGCGAACCGGAACGTTTCGACCCGACACGCGGCTCCCTGCGGACCTTCCTGCTCTCGGTGACTCACGGGCGGGCCATCGACATCCTGCGTTCGGAAATGAGCCGGCGGGCCCGGGAGGAACGTTCGCGGGCCGTGGCCGAGGCCGGTTACGATCTGGAGCAGGAAGTGTTCGACTTGACCACCGCCGAGCGAGTGCGCAAGGCCGTGGCCAAGCTGCCCGGCGTCGAGCGCAAAGCGATCGAGCTCGCTTACTTCGGCGGCCACTCCTACCGGGAAGTGGCTGCCATCGAGAACGAGCCGGAAGGGACGATCAAGAGCCGTATCCGGTCCGGTCTTCGCCGCATGGGGCGCGAGCTCGACACGGCTGTCAAGGGGACAGACCGATGATCCACGAAGAGATCGAAGAGCTGCTGGGAGCGTACGCCCTCCACGCCACCGAGCCCGAAGAAGACGGGGAGATCGAAGCCCATCTGGCCGGTTGCCCTCGTTGCCGGGCGGAGGTACAAGCTCACCTGGAGGTGGCGGCCATGCTCGGGGGCTCCACCACCGAAGTCCCGGCGGGTCTTTGGGAGAAGATAGCGGCGTCGGTGGGAGAGATCCCGCCGCCGGGAGCGGCGGACAGGTTGTCGGTCGTACCGCCCATGGGCACCGCGCCCTTCTCGGCCGCCCGAGGCTCCCGGCGCTGGCAGGCGGCCGTCTGGGGGACAGTGGTGGCGGTGGCGGCAGCGGTGATCGCCGTGCTGGGCGTAGAGGTCTCTCATCTCGACCAGCAGGTGCGCTCGCTGCGGACCGCCGTCGGCCAGTACGGTCTGTCCGGGGCCGCGGCCCAAGTGGCCCTGGGGCCTCATCGGACCATCGTGTTGACGGCGGACAAGGCAGAGGTGGCCAAGGTAGTCGTGGCGCCCTCGGGGGCAGCCTTCTGGGTCTCGTCATCGCTGCGTGAGCTGCCGAGCTCGCAGACCTACCAGCTGTGGGGCCTGGCGCGGGGCAAAATCGTGTCGCTGGGCCTCGTCGGCCCGGACCCGCACTCGGTGGCCCCCTTCCGGATCGAGGCGACCATCACCACGGTCATGGTGACGGCCGAACCCAGCGGGGGGACGCCGAAGCCGACGCTCCCCGTGGTCGCTCAGGGCAACGTCCCCCCAGAAACCGTCGACTAGGGACCGTCGACCAGCGGACCGTCCGACTAGCGACCGTCGAACATCCTCCTGAGGATGGAGGAGTACAGGCTCGGCCGGCGGGGCAGGCGCCAAGGCCCCCACAGCTGTCCGGCTACTTCGGGCGGGGACGTGGGCAGGACGACGACCTGGGTGGGGGCGTGGAGCGCGGCGCCGCAGAATTGGCACTTCTCATCCCAGCTGTTGGCTATCGGCGCCCCGCACTGGGGGCACCTGAGCGCTTCTGAGGCCAACGTCGGTCCTGTCCCCGGCGTGGCCGCCTTGTCGGGAAGGGACTGTACAGCTTGCTTGTCGAGCCAAACGGTTTCGCACCCTTTGCACATGGCCGCGCGCCCGGTCGGGATGGCTTTGGGTTGCATCGGCCGCGAGCAGAACGGGCAGTGGGCACCGCCGCCGGCGGGGGCCTCTAACGGTGCTTCGGTCCAAATATGTTCGGCCAGGTCCCCTTCCAGCTGGCGCAGGACGGCGATGGTCAACACCGTGCCCCCACAGCTGGCGCAGACGTACTGGCGTAGGCCGCTGACCTGGTTGGTCATGAGGTTCCCGGAGCACCCCGGGCAAAGCAGCTGGTGGGTTCCCACGATATAGGTGTCGGCGCCATGACGCTGCCACCTTGAGAGGTAAGGTGGCCCTATGTCCCTCCAAGAGACCGTGCGCTACGAAGGTCTCAGCTCGAAGTCCTATGAGCACCCGGCCGACCGGGCGGCGACGGCCGCCCTGCGGTCGATACCTCTCATGGACAAGGTGGTCAAACGCCTGGTGGGCTTCGGCCATGAGCGCCGGCTGCGCCAGGTCCTCATAGGCAATGCCGTACAAATTTCTGATCAGCAAGTCCCTAACTTGTGGGCACGCCACTGCTGGGCGGCCTCCGTGCTCGACGTCGAGGCGGTCCCCGAGCTGTTCGTGACCCAGACGCCATTGGCCAACGCCCTTACAGTGGGGGCGAAACGACCGATGGTGATCATTTTTTCCGGCCTGGCGAGCGATTACAGCCCGAGCGAAGTGGACGCCGTTCTGGCGCACGAAATGGGGCACGTCCTTTCCGAGCACCACTACTACCAGACGGCTTTGCAGTTCCTGTCAATGATCGTCATGAGCTCGAGCAGCGCCGCCGGGGCTTTGGCCGGCCTCCCCCTGAAAGCCATTTACATTGTCCTGCTCGAATGGGCCCGGGCCGCCGAGCTGTCCTCGGACCGGGCCAGCGCCCTGGTCGTCGGTGACCCGCTCATAACTTGCCAAATGTTGATGCGCATCGCCGGTGGTGCGCTCGAGGGCATGAGCCTCGACGCCTTCTTGGCCCAGGCGGCTCGCTATGCCGAAGAAGACGACGTGCTCGCCCGGTGGTCCCGAGCCTGGGTCGAAGCCAGCCTGCGGCACCCGTTCGCCGTGAAGAGGACGCGAGAGCTGATGAGCTGGGTGAACGACGGTAGCTATGACCTGGTGCGCAGCGGGACATACGTCCACCGCGGCCAGGAGGCACCGGTGACGGCCGAGTTGCAACGGGCGATAGTCCACTACCGAGAACGCTTTTTCCGCATCCTGGACGTTGCTTCGGGCGGTGTGGACCGGGCGCTGCGGCAATTGGAGGACTGGCTCAGGCCGCGACGCGACGGGGACGAAGACGAGGACAGCGACGAAGGCTCTCCGGCCTGACGGGCCCGAGTAACCAGGCGGGGGCACTAGTTTGCCTTTATGAGCACAGTCATGCCTGTTCGCCAGGTCGGGCCCCTCGACGTTTCGCTCGTTGGCCTGGGCTGCAACAATTTCGGCGGTCGCCTGGACGAACGCCAGAGCGCCGCAGTGGTGGAGGCGGCTCTGGACGCCGGCATCAACCTGTTCGACACCGCCGACGTTTACGGAGGTACGAAAAGCGAGGAGTTCCTCGGCCGTGCGCTGGGCAAAGAGCGCTCGGAGGTACTGGTTGCCACCAAGTTCGGCATGCCGCTGGGCGAAAGCCGAAAGGGAGCCGCTCCCTCCTACGTGAAGAGCGCGCTCGAAGACAGCCTGCGCCGCCTGGGGACCGATTATGTCGACCTCTACCAATTGCACCGGCCCGACCCGGCGACACCGATAAGCGACACTCTCGGCGCGCTGGCTGATCTGGTCGAAGAGGGCAAAGTGCGCGAGATCGGGTGTTCCAACTTCTCCGCCGCCCAACTGCGGGAGGCGGAAGGGGCGGTGACGGGGGGCTCGCCGCGCTTCGTGAGCGTCCAGAACGAGTACAGCCTCCTGCAGCGTGCACCGGAGCTCGACGTCCTTCCCGAATGCGAGCGGCTGGGCATCGCCTTCATCCCTTATTACCCCCTCAAAGCCGGCCTCCTGTCAGGAAAGTACCGCTCCGGCGAACCGCCGCCGGCCGGGACCCGTGTGGCCGGGATGCCCGCCGACCGCCAGGGAGCGATCCTGACGCCGGGCAACCTGGAAACCGTGGGCGCACTGCAGCGTTTCGCCGAGGGCCGCGGTCACAGCGTCCTGGAGCTGGCCATCGCCTGGCTGGCGGCCCATGGCCCCGTCGCTTCCGTGATCGCCGGGGCGACCAAGCCGGAACAGGTGCGGGCCAACGTCAAGGCCGCCGACTGGGTGTTGACGGACGATGAACTGGCGGAGATCGACGCCATCGTCCCGCCGCCCGGTGTGGCCCGCTGAGCCCAATGGCGCCCCCGGTCAGTCGCGCATCGGGTCCTGGGGCGCTCTTTTGAGAACCTCGTGCAGCGGGTTCAGCATGGCCAGGCGTCCGTCGTGCTCACCTACGGTCCCCTCGGCTACGAGCTGGGCTCCTGTCTCCACCCCGGGCACGTCGCGACGCGTGAACACCAGCGTCATCTGTCCCGTGCGGTCGACCAGGGTGCAGCTGAGCACCTGAGCGCCCCGCCAGGGCTGGACCTCGACCGACGTCACCCGCCCGGCGATCTTGGCTCTCTGTCTCCACTGGATCTGGCCGATGGCGACCGTGCCTGCGACCGGCAACATGCCGTCGTCGCCCACGTTGTCCCGAACCCGCCGCTTTTGTGCCCGCTCTGGGCGCCCCTTGCCGTCGTGGGCGGCGCGGCGGCCCCGACGCGACCTGCTCAGCTGGAAGGGCACCACGGTGGCGTTGGCATGGGGGAGCCGGCCGACCACGGCGGCCAAGCGGTCTGCCGTGCGGTCGTGCAGCAGATGGCCCCACGCCCAGGAGTACAGCCGCCGGGGGAGTAGGACCGAGACCTCGGTGTCCCCGTCCGCCAGGGTCGACGCCACGAGCTCCACCGCCGCCCGGCCCAGCCGGCGGTCGCGACATTCCCTGATCTCGAGGGGGAGCCGGCGGATCATCAGCCGCTCCCAGGCGTCCCGGAGCTGTTGAGCGGCTTGGTTGTCGAGCAGGAAATGGACGGCCCGGACCTCGTCGGGGTTGAGGCTGCGGGCGTACTGGATGGCACGCGCCGCGGCCAGGTCCAGCCGGTCCACGAACACCAGTACCACGTGGCGGCGCAGGATGGGCAGTTCGGAGGCTTCGGCGGCCCCTTTTTCCAACTGCTGCGCCTCTAAGCGGTACTGGCGGTTCAGCCGGATGAGGGCCATCGTCAGGACCGGGAAGAGGACCACCACCACCCATGCCCCCTGAGTGAACTTGGCCACGACCAGGACGCCGACGACGATAAAAGACATGACCGACGCGCTGGCGTTGATCGCCAGCTTGTGCTTCCAGCCCTGCGCCCGATGGCTCAGGTGGTGCTTGCTCATGCCCGCCCCGGCCATGGTGAACCCGGTGAACACGCCGATGGCGTACACGGCCACCAGGGAGGTCACATCGGAGTCGGTTACGACCAGCAGAGCGATGGCGACAACGGCGAGGACGATGATCCCGTTGGAGAACGTGAGCCGGTGGCCGCGTTTGGTGAGCTGGCGAGGAAGGAAGCGGTCGCCGGCCACGAAGCTGGCCAAGAACGGGAAGCCGTTGAAGCTGGTGTTGCCTCCGGTGTAGAGGATCATGAGCGTCGCCAGCTGGACCATGTAAAACAGGACGTGGCCGCTCGCGCCCGAACCGAAGACCACCTGCGCTTCTTGTGAGATGACCGTGGGCGCGCCGGCGATGAAGGGCGCGGCGTGTGTCCACCGGGCCAGGAAGGAGATCCCGAGCACCAGGCTGCCCAGGGTGACGCTCATCATGATGTAGACGCGCCGGGCACGCTGGGCGGCGGGAGGTTTCAACGCGCTGACCCCGTTGGAGATGGCCTCGACGCCGGTGAGCGACGCGCCGCCGTTGGCAAAGGAACGCAACATCACGAACAGCGAAGCCCCCATCAGCAGGCCGGTGCCGGGGTGGCCGAAGGGATAAAGACCGGGCCGGTGGACGGACAGCTGGTGCAGGTCGCCCAGTGCGGCACGTACGAGGCCGGTCACGATCACGCTGCCCATGGCGAGGATGAAGAAGTACGTCGGGAAGGCGAAGACGCGCCCTGCCTCGCGTATGCCGCGCAGGTTGCCGTAAGCGATGACGAGCACGACGGCCACGCTGATGATGAGGGCCAGGTGGTGACCGCCGACGAGGGGCACGTTGACCGAGAGCAGCTTCGGGAAGGCGGAAACGAGCGCGTCGGTCCCGGCCGCCGTCTGTACCGCCACCGTGACGGTGTAGTCGATGAGCAGGGCGACGGCGGCCACCTGGGCCACCGTGGGGCCGAAATTGTCCCTGGCCACCACGTAGGAGCCGCCGGCCCGGGTGTAGACCATCACCACTTCCCGGTAGGAGAGGGTGACGAAGGTGAGCACCAGCAACAGGGCAAAGGTGATGGGCAGGACGAGGGCGAAAGAGGCGACCCCGACGATGCGCACCAGCTCGACCAGCATCTCCTCGGTCCCGTAGGCGGACGAGGAGATGGCGTCCGGCGACAGGACGCCCAGGGCCATGAAGGTCCCGAGGCGTTCGGTGGCGAGCTGTTCGCTGACCAGCGGCTGGCCCAGCAGGACCTTCTTTATCCTGTAGCTCAGCAGCTCGGGTAGCTCCGGCGCGACCGGCAAGGCGCGGCTGGGTGGAGCTTCAGTACCTGTCCCCGCGGTGCTCACTGGCGCTTCTGCAGACCTCTCGTGCCAGGCACCACCCCGGCGCCCCCGACTGCGCGGGCCCCGCTCACCAGGAGCCGGCCGCGCCACGAGCGTAGTTGGCCGCGCCCGAGTTGTGCCAGGTAGCCCCAGAGTGTTGCATGTTCTTCATGCGCGTGGTGGTGGTCGGTTGCGGCCGGGTCGGCTCCGAGCTCGCCACCATCCTGTCGCGCGAGGGCAATGAAGTGGCTGTTATCGACAAAAATCCCCGGGCCCTGCAACGCCTGGCCATGGACTGGGGCGGAAAAGGGGTGACCGGCTTCGGTTTCGACCGCGACGCCCTGGAAGAGGCCGGTATCGCGGGGGCGGACGCCCTGGCTGCGGTTACCAACGGCGACAACTCCAACATCCTTACCGCTCGGATCGCCAAAGAGACCTATCAAGTCCCCAATGTGGTCGCCCGCATTTACGACCCGCGCCGGGCCGTGATCTACCGCCGGCTCGGCATCCCGACCGTGGCGACAGTCACATGGACCGTGGACCAGGTCATGCGCCGGCTCTCGCCCGGACGCACCGTGACCGAGTGGGCGAGCCCTTCGGGCGAGGTCGTGATGGTCGAGCGTTCGGTACCCGGTTCGTGGGTGGGCTGCCGCCTGGACGAGCTGGAGTCCACCGGCCGCGTCCGGATCGTAGCCCTGTCGCGGGCGGGTAAATCGCTGGTCCCCAAGCCGGGCCTCATCGGCCAGGAGGGTGACGTCCTGCACATCGCCGTGCTCGAGACGGCCCTCGACGAGCTGGAGATGGGCCTCGAGAAGGGCTCGCGTCAGTGAAGGTTGTGATGGCGTGAAGGTCCTGATCGCCGGCGCCGGCAACGTGGGTACCTTCCTGGCCGCGGACCTGCACCGTGCCGGGCACGAGGTGATCCTGATGGAGATAGACCCGGACGTGGCCCGGCGCGGAGCGGGCCTGGGCGTGCAATGGATGGTGAGGGACGCCTGCGAGGTCTCGGCGCTGGACGCCGCCGGCCTAGCCACGGCCGACGTGGTCGTGGCCGCCACCGGCGACGACGAAGACAACCTCGTCGTCTCCCTTCTGGCTAAACAGGAGTTCGCCGTACCCCGGGTGGTGGCCCGGGTGAACCACCCCAAGAACCACTGGCTGTTCAACCAGACCTGGGGCGTCGATATAGCGGTGTCGACGCCGCACCTGCTCGCCGCGCTCGTCGAAGAGGCGGTTTCGGTGGGGTCGTTGGTCCGTATCCTCCAACTCGAGTCGTCCGGTGCCCACCTCGTCGAGGTGACCCTGGCCCCCGGCAGTCCCGCCGCCGGCCGGGAGCTGGCGCGCTTGGGCATGCCCCGTGAGGCGACCGTGGTGGCCGTGGTACGCCGGGCCCATGTGGTCGTGCCCCGGGGGGACACCGTTCTGGAACCCGGCGACGAGGTCCTGGTGCTGACCTCGCCCGAGTCGGAAGACGCGGTGCGGTCGTTGCTTGTCGCCGAGGGCCAGCCGCCCGCGGGCTTGTCGGCGTTGCGCTCGGCTCTGCCCGCCCCGCCGCCCGCCGGCGCGCCCGCGGGCGATTAGGAGGACGGGCACGGCGCCGTCGGTGCCCTCCGGCCGGCGAAGCCTGAGGCAGAGCTGGGCCAGGCCTGTCTACGGCTCGGTGCTGGCCCTGTCCACGGCGGCGGTGCTGAGCGCGTTGATGGTGCCGTTGCGCGGCCACATCAACGTGGCCACGCCGGCGCTGGTGCTGGTCGTCCCCGTCGTGGGCGGTGTGACCGTGGGCGGGTTCGCCGCCGGGCTGGTGGCCACGGGCGCCTGCTTCCTGATCTATGACTTTGTCTTTTTGCCCCCCTATTACACCCTTTATGTGGACCGGGCCGAGGACTGGGTGGCCCTGGGCGTGTACGTGGTGGTGATGGTCCTGGTCTCCCGGGTGGTGGCGGCGGCCAACCTGGCCAAGGCCGAATCGGAGCAGCGGGCGGCGGAGATACGCCGGCTGTTCGACCTTTCGGAGATGCTGGTGCGCGAGCTACCGGCCCCGAAGCTTCTCGACACCATCGTCAGTTCCGTCAAGTCGGGCTTCAACCTCGAAGGCGTCTCCCTCCTCCTGCCGAGCGCCGACGGCGCGTTGGAGGTGGCCGCCTCGGCGGGGGCGCCGCTTTCGGAACTGGACGCGCAACGACTTTCAGCCCGCGCCGGGGACCCGGTCCACCTAGGGCCGGTGACGCCCGAGCGGGGCAACTTCCAGACCGTCGCCCTGGTGGCCACGGGCCAGGCGATCGGCCTGCTGGCGGTGCGGGGCTCGGGGGGGTCCAAAGCCGAGCAGGAGCTGTTGCGTGCCTTTGCCAACCACCTTGCTCTCGCCCTGGAGAGGGCACGACTGCGCGAGGAGGCGGTCCGGGCGCGCTTGTTGGAGGAAATCGATACGCTGCGCCGTGCCCTGGTAGGGGCCGTTTCCCATGACCTGCGCACTCCCTTGGCCACGATAAAGCTCTCGGCTTCAGCCCTGGTGGACAGCGGTCCCTCGCTCAGCCCTGAGGACATCAAGGAACTGGCCGAACTGGTCGATGCTCAGGCGGACCGCCTGGACAGGCTCGTTTCCAATCTGCTCGACATGACCCGCATACAGTCGGGCGCCCTAGAGCTGCGCCGCCAACCCGCCGCCCTGGGCGACCTGGTCGATGAGGCCCTCCTCGTGCTAGGGCGCTCCGGCCGCAGCGCGGAGGTCGATTGGCTGGCTCCCGACGACCTGCCTCTCGTCGACGTCGACCATGTGCTCGTGCGCCAGGTGCTGGCCAACCTGCTGGACAACGCCCTGCGCCACTCTCCCCCCCGGGGGGCGGTGACCGTTTCGGCCACGCCTGGCCCTGACGGCAAGGTCGAGGTCCGGGTCACCGACAGCGGACCGGGTGTCCCGCCTGGTGAGCGGGAGAGGATTTTCCAGGTGTTCAACCGCCGGGAGGCCGGCGGCAGAGGAGGGCTCGGGCTGGCCATCGTGCAGGCGTTCCTGGAAGCCCACGGTGAGCGGATCTGGGTGGAGGGCCCCCTCCGGGGCGAGGGGGCCCGAGGGGCCAGCTTCGTCTTCACCCTCCCCACCGTGGCCGGGGACCGCTGAGGCATGGCCCGGGTCCTGGCCATCGACGACGACAAGGCCTTGCTGCGGGCCCTGCGCGTGGCCCTCTCGGCCAAGGGGCATGAAGTGCTCGTGGCGGCAACCGCAGAGGAAGGCCTGTCCAGCCTGGCCCTGCGTGCCCCGGACGTGGTGGTGCTCGACCTCGGGCTGCCCGACCTCGACGGCCTCGAAGTGGTGCGCCGCATCCGCTCGTGGTCCGAGGTGCCCGTGATCGTGCTTTCGGCCACGGCCTTGGAGGACCGCAAAGTAGCGGCCCTTGACGGGGGCGCCAACGATTATGTGACCAAGCCGTTCGGCATGGCCGAGCTGGAAGCGAGGATCCGGACCGCCCTTCGCCACGTCGCTCAGCCGGTTGTCCCCGACGACGGCACGCTCACGGTGGGCCCGATCGTGCTCGACCTCGTGCACTACCAGGCCAGCGTCGAAGGCGAGCTCGTGGAGCTGACGGCCAAGGAGTTCGAACTGCTGGCGTTCCTGGCCCGTCACGCCGGCAAGACCTGCACCCATCAGATGGTGCTACGCCAAGTGTGGGGCGACAGCTACGGCGACGAGGCTGATTACCTGCGCGTCTACATTTACCGGCTGCGCAAGAAGTTAGGGGAAAAAGGCGGTCCTATGCTGCGCACGTCGCCCGGCATCGGCTATTGCCTTTCGGCTGGCTGAAAAAGCCGGCCACCGGCTCCACATTTTATTCATACCGCCAGGAGCCCCGTTCACATCCTGTTCACGCCGGCGGGCACAACCTGAGCGCATGGCTGATTTTCTCGTGGTGCTCGGCATCGTGGTGTTCGCGCTGGCGATGCTCGGGCTCGTCTGGGCCTTGGACCGCGTATGACCGCCGTCCAAGCAATCCTGCTCGCGGTGTCCATCCTGGTGTTCATCTACCTGGGCGTCGCCATGTTCAAGCCCGAGAAGTTTTAAATGGGCTTCTTCCTAACCATCGTCGTCCTGGTCATCGCCTTGGGGCTCGCCTGGCGCTACCTGGGTTCGTACATGGCCGCTGTGTTCGAGGGCCGGGTCCACTACCTGGGCTGGGCCGAGCGGCCCTTTTACCGGCTGCTCGGCACCAGCCCTGAGAACGAGCAGTCGTGGAGGCGCTACGCCACCTCCCTCGTGATCTTTTCGGCCGTGGGCGTCGGGTTCAGCTATCTGCTGCTGAGGATCCAAGGTTCGCTGCCGCTCAACCCGCAGCACCTGGGCGCGGTGACACCGGCGCTCAGCTTCAACACCGCCGTGTCGTTCCTGACCAACACCAACTGGCAGAACTACGGGGGGGAGACGGCGATGTCGTACTTCTCCCAGATCGGCGTGCTCACGGTGCACCAGTTCGTGAGCGCGGCCGTTGGCATCGCCGCCGCCATAGCCATGGTGCGCGGCTTTTCTCGGCGCAATTCCCCCACGATCGGCAACTTCTGGGTCGACATCACCCGTTGCATGCTCTACATCCTCCTGCCGATAGCCTTCGTCGCCGGCATCATCGTCGTCGGTCAGGGCGCCGTTCAGACCCTGGCTGGGACGGTAACGGTCCATGACGCGCTGAACGGCGTCACTCAGACCATCGCCCGCGGCCCCGCCGGGTTTATGGGCCCCATCATGCAGCTCGGGACCAACGGAGGAGGGTTCTTCAACGTCGACCTGTCCCACCCCCTTGAGAACCCAACGGCGCTCACCAACCTTCTCTACACCTGGCTCACCCTCTCCATCCCGTTCGCGCTCACCTACACCTTCGGCAAGATGGTAGGGAGCATCCGCCACGGCGCCGCCCTGCTGGCCGCGATGGTGCTGATCTTCGGTGTCTGGGTCGGCTTTACGAGCTACTCCGAGCACACGAACAACCCGGCCGTGGCCGCCGCCGGCATCACCAGCCAGCCCACCGGGAACATGGAGGGCAAGGAGGTGCGCTTCGGCGACACCACCACGGCGCTGTTCAACGTGTCGATGACCCAGACCTCCGATGGTGCCGTCGACGGCGCCACCGACTCGTTCACCCCGATGGGCGGCTTCGGCCCCCTCACCGGGATGATGCTGGGCGAGGTCACCCCTGGGGGGACGGGGAGCGGGATGTACACGATGCTCATCTACGCCATCATCGCCGTGTTCATCGGTGGGCTGATGATCGGGCGGACACCGGAGTACCTGGGCAAGAAGATCCAGGCCCGGGAGGTGAAGCTGGCCGGCCTGGGGTCGCTGGTAATGCCGCTCATCGTGCTCATCCTTACGGGCATCGCCGTGTCCATCCACGCCGGGCGGGCCGGTCCTCTCAACGGCGGCCCCCACGGGTTCACCGAGATCCTCTACGCCTTGACCTCGCAGGCCAACAACAACGGCTCGGCCATGGCTGGTCTCAGCGGCAACACCGCCTTCTACAACATCGTCGGGGCCCTCGACATGCTGATCGGCCGGTTCGGCATCATGATCCCCGCCCTCGCTCTGGGGGGGTCGCTCGCCGCCAAGGGGGTCGTGCCCGCTTCGGTAGGGACCTTCCGCACCGACAACCCCATGTTCATCGGGCTCGTCATCGGTGTGATCCTGATCATCGGCGGCTTGACCTTCTTCCCCGCCGTCTCGCTCGGGCCCATCGTCGAGCAATTGAGCCACGGAAAGTTCTGGTAAATGGAGACCAACAACATGAACGAACCTGGAGCTTCGGGTGTCGGCGCCATCACGCCGTCGCCCACCTCGGGCGGGACGCCCAAGGCGATGGCGCACGGAGTGGCCCAGGCTCGCAGCCTGTTCGACAGGGAGATCCTGGTCCTGGCGCTGGGCGGGTCGTTCCGCAAGCTCGACCCCCGGGTGCAAGTCAAAAACCCGGTGATGTTCGTCGTCCTGGTGGGGACGATCATCACCTTCATAGAGGCCATTGCCCACCCCGCCTTCTTTGCCTGGGCGATCACAGTCTGGCTCTTCCTCACCGTTCTCTTCGCCAACTTTGCCGAGGCCATGGCCGAGGGCCGGGGCAAGGCCCAGGCGGAGACGCTGCGGCGCATGCGTTCGGAGACCGAGGCCCGCCGCCTCAACGCCGACGGCACCGAGAGCCGGGTAGCGGCCGTGGAGCTCCAAAAGGGCGACCGCGTCGTGTGCGAGGCCGGCGACCTCGTCCCCTCGGACGGCGAGATCATCGAAGGGATCGCCTCGGTCGACGAGTCGGCCATCACCGGTGAGTCGGCGCCCGTGATCCGGGAGTCCGGGGGGGATCGTTCCGCCGTGACCGGGGGCACCAAGGTGCTTTCCGACCGGATCGTGGTCCGGATCACGGCCGAGCGCGGGCACACCTTCCTGGACCGGATGATCGGCTTGGTCGAGGGAGCCAACCGCCAGAAGACCCCCAACGAGATCGCCCTGACGATCCTGCTGGCGGTGCTCACGATCGTGTTCCTGCCGGTGGTGGTCGTGCTCCAGCCCTTCGGGCACTACGCCGACATCGTCAGCGGGGGCCACGCCGTCGTCTCGGTGGTCATCTTGGTGGCCCTGCTCGTGTGCCTGATACCGACCACGATCGGTGCGCTGCTCTCGGCCATCGGCATCGCTGGCATGGACCGTCTAGTGCAGAGGAACGTGCTGGCCATGAGCGGTCGTGCCGTCGAAGCGGCTGGGGACGTGCAGACCCTGCTCCTCGACAAGACGGGCACGATCACCCTCGGCAACCGCATGGCCTCGCAGTTCATCCCGGCGTCCGGCCACACCGAGCAGGAGGTGGCCGAGGCGGCGCAGCTGGCTTCCCTGGCCGACGAGACGGCCGAGGGCCGATCGATAGTCGTGCTGGCTAAGGAGCGTTTCGGCATTCGCGAGCGCGACCTGGGGGCGAGCCGGGAGTTCATCCCGTTCTCGGCCACGACCCGGATGTCCGGGGTCAACTTCGACGGGCGCCAGATCCGCAAGGGGGCAGCCGAAGCCGTGCAGCGCTGGGCCGTCCAGATGGGTGGTTCCACTCCGGCCGGGCTCGACCAGATCGTCGAGCAGATCGCCCGGGCCGGCTCTACGCCACTGGTCGTCGCCGAAGGCCCGGAGGTCCTGGGTGTCATCGAGCTGAAGGACATCGTGAAGCAGGGCATCCGGGAGAAGTTCGACGAGATGCGCCAGATGGGCATCCGCACCGTCATGATCACGGGCGACAACCCGCTGACGGCGGCGGCGATCGCCCAGGAGGCAGGGGTGGACGACTACCTGGCCGAGGCCACCCCCGAGACGAAGATGGCCTTCATCAAGTCCGAGCAGGAAGGCGGCAAGCTCGTCGCCATGACCGGCGACGGCACCAACGACGCCCCGGCACTGGCCCAGGCCGACGTGGGCGTGGCCATGAACACCGGCACCACGGCAGCCAAGGAGGCCGGCAACATGGTCGACCTCGACTCCAACCCGACCAAGTTGATCGACGTGGTCGAGATCGGCAAGCAGCTCTTGATCACACGGGGTTCGCTCACCACGTTCTCGATCGCCAACGACGTGGCCAAGTACTTCGCCATCATCCCGGCCCTGTTCGTGGCCACTTACCCCCAGCTCAAAACGCTCAACGTCATGAAGCTGCACAGCCCCACCAGCGCCGTGCTCTCGGCCGTCATCTTCAACGCCCTCATCATCGTCGCCCTCATCCCCCTGGCCCTGCGCGGCGTCAAGTTCCGGGCCACCAGCTCGGCGGCCATCCTGCGCCGCAACGTCTGGATCTACGGCGTCGGCGGGATCATCGCCCCGTTCATCTTCATCAAGCTCATCGACCTCATCCTCACGGCCCTGGGTGCGTACTAATGCCTCCCATACCTGCTTACCGGACATCTACTTACGGAACCCGCTGATGCTCACCA
>JBEKNX010000009.1:0-26239 GCA_049522375.1 Acidimicrobiales bacterium
ACGGTCAGCGTTGCCCAGACGGCACCCGGCTCACCTACCTGTTCGATCTGTGGTCGCGTCGGGCCAGCCGAGATGGCCAAAGCGACCGGCGAGCCATGGTGTCGTACTTGTCAGAAGCGCTGGGCCCGCTGAAGGCTAGGGCGTGGTTGGTGGCGCCTGCGCCCAAACCGTTGGTCCACACGACCGCGTTTCCAAGCGATAAACCCCTACGGCACGCTCAGCGTCGACGTCGCCGCATGCTCAAACGCCCTCGCGGCCGGTCCGTGTTGAGCTGCTCTGCTGTCGAGTACCGGATGGCCCGGGTCGGTCCGTTTCTCGTCGTCTCAGCTATGCCGGTATGACCGACACGGTGCCGTCGAAGGAGTCGGAGGCATAGAGGGTGTTATTGGCCGGGTCGAAGACGATGTCGACGGGTCTCGGACCGACGGCGAGCTGACGTGCGGCTCGCTTGGCAGACGGGTGGGCCACGTCGATGACCGACACAGTGGCGTCCGCGTGGTTGGCGCTGAAGAGCGTCCCGGTGCTTGGGTCGAAGGCGAGGCCGCGCGGGGCACGGGCCGGGCCGGGGAGCTCCTCGGGGCTCGTGGCGCACCCCGAGGTGTCTGAGGCGTCACAGGTGGCGCCCTTGATCACCGAGATGCTGGCGACGCCGTCGCCACCGTTGTTGTTGACGACGTAGACGGTGTTGTTCGCTTCGTCGACGGCGACGCCGAAGGGGAACGCGCCGACCTTTACGGTCGCGAGCGGCTTTCCGCAGCCCGCATGGTCGACGCCGTTGCAGGTGAGCCCGTCGATCACCGAGACGGTGTCGCCGTTGGCTCCCTGCGCCGATTGCGACCAGGTGGTGACCGTGTAGTCGAGGTCCCCGGTGTTGGCGACGTAGACGGTGTTGGTCGCCTGGTTGACGGCGAGGTCGTCGGGCCCGCCACCGACGTCGACCGTTGCCGGGACCTGAGAGCAACCCGCGTGGTCGTAGCTGTTGCAGGTGGCCCCGTCGATCACCGACACCGTGTGGCCGCCCTGATTAGGCCCGATGTCGGTGACATAGACCGTGTCGGTGGCCTGGTCGACGTCGAGGGCGAGGGGGGTTTTGCCGACCTTCACCGTCGGCGCAGCCTGGTCGCACCCCGAGGTGTCCTCAGCATTGCAGGTGACGATGTCGATCACCGACACCGTGTTGCCGGCGCTGTCGGCGACATAGGCCGTGCCCGTAGCCGGGTCGATCGCCACCCCTTGTGGCCCTTTGCCGACGTGCACGGAGGCGACCGGGCGAGCGCAACCGAGGTGCCTGGCGGCGTCGCAGGTGGCGGCGTTCAGCACCGAGACCGTGTCGGCGTCCTGATCGGCGACGTAGACCGTGCTGTTGGCTAGGTCGAGGGCCACCCCGGTCGGGAAGGGCCCGGCGTTGGCGACGGGCTCCTCGTCTCGGCAGCCTCGCGTGTTGGCGCCGTCACAGCTCGAGGGGTCGAGCACCGAGACGGTGTTGGCGATGGTGTTGGCCACGTAGAGCGTGCCGGTGCCGGGGTCGACGGCGACCGCCTGCGGTCCGGCGCCCACCTGCATGGTCGGCTGGAGCTTGCCACAGCTGGAGGTGTCTCCGGCCTCACAGGTCGAGGTGTCGATCACCGACAGCGTGTCGTCGTCGTCGTTGGCGACGTAGACGGCATGCACGGCCGGGTCGACCGCCAGCGCCCACGGTTGGGAGCCCACGGTGACCGTGGCCGGCTTCTGGTCACAGCCCGAGCGCGCGACGGCGTTGCAGGTGGCGGTGTCGATCACCGAGACCGTCGAGTAGGCGCTGCCGTTGTTGGTGTTGTTGGCCGAGTAGGCGGTGCCGTTGGCGGGGTCGAGGCCGATCCAGTTCGGCCCCTCCGGCGTGGTGATGCTCGGTGGGTGCTGCCCGCAGCCGGTGTGCGCCGTCGAGTTGCACGTCGCCCCGTCGATGACCGAGACCGCTCCGAGGGTGGGGGAGGCGCGGTTGGCCACGTCCGCCACGTAGACGGTGTCTGTCGACGCATCGACGGCTAGGGCGTCGGGGGAGAGGCCGACTTTCACGATGGCCGGGGTGCTGGCGCAGCCGGAGGTGACCTCGGCGTTGCAGGTGGCGCCGTCGATCACCGTGACGGTGTCAGCGGCGACCGAGCCGCCGCACTCGCTCCCGCAGTCGGCGACGTAGACGGTGTCGGTCAGCGGGTCCACGGCAACGCCGTTCGGGGCGTTGAGGTCCTTGTTCACGGTGCGCGGCGCTGTTGCACAGCCTGAGAAGTTCTCAGCGTTGCAGGTCGTGGCGTCGATCACCGAGATGGCGTTGGTGCCGGAATCGGCCACGTAGAGGGTGCCCGTGGCGGCGTCGAGGGCGATCGCCTGCGGGCTGGTCCCCTTGCCGAGCGCCACCGTGTGAACGGCCTCGGCGCAGCCCGAACTGCGCTCGTCGTTGCAGGCGGCGTCGTTCACGACCGTGACGGTGTTGTCGTTCTGGTTGGTGGTGTAGAGAGTATGCGTCGCCGGGTCGACGGCTATGGCCGTTGGACCGTTGCCCACGGCCACCGTAGGGGGGAGCGCGACCGGGCGCGAGAGCGCGACGGGTGCCACTACGCTACCTGCGGTCGGGGCGGAGACGGCAACCAGACAGCAAATAGCGACGACGCCGAACAAGCCGGCGGGCTTTCTCCCAGGCAGGGCACCGGCGCGGCGAGTGGACCGTGGGCGGCGCTCTCCGCGGGGGCGAGTTGACATGTTGTTGCCACAGGCGTCGGACATTGTCGGCTCACTCTCGTTCTTGCCGCAAAACGGTGGATTGGACTGACCGCACCGCCGCCCTCCGAGGTGTTCCCGTGGAGCAGGCGGGCAAGGCGAGGCGAAACTACGGAGTAGCGCTCCAAATACGCTCGTAAGATGCTCGCAGCGCAGGTAGCGGCCCAGTTTCGTCAGGGTAAGCGCCGCCCTGAAGTGGCATTGCCCCTGCCTGGAGGAGCCCGTGGACATCAAGCTACTGGGGTCGACCGAACTGGTGGTCGACGGTGCGCCCAGGTCTCTGGGCGGGCCACGGCAAAGGGCTGTGCTAGCTGACTTGGCGCTCCACGCCGGGCGTGTCGTCACCATGAGCGGGGCTGGTCGAGGACCTGTGGGGTAGCTCTCCTCCGAGTTCTGCGGGCCACACCGTCGAGAACTACGTGTCCCGGCTCAGACGCGTGCTGCATGTCGAGGGCATCCCGGGTGTCCTGGTCACCGGTGGATCTGGTTATCGGCTCAACGTCTCTCCGGACCAGGTGGATGCTCTTCGCTTTAGCGAGCTTGTCGCTTGGGGCACGGCGGCGCTCGACCGCGCCGACGCGCTAGCCGCCGCGGGGTTTCTTTCCGCCGCCCTGGCGTTGTGGCGCGGGCCGGCTCTCGCTGACGTCCAGGATTCGACGTTCGCGCCGATGGCGGGGCGCCGGCTGGAGAGCGACCGCCTGGCCGCGTTCGAGTGCCTGACAGAGGCACGGCTCATCCTCGGCCAGCACCGCGAGGTCGTTTCTGAGCTCGAACGCGCCGTCGCTCTCGACCCCTACCGAGAGCGGTTCCACGCCCAGCTCATGGTTGCCCTCTACCGCTGCGGACGCCAGGCGGACGCGCTGGCAGCGTTCCAGAGAGCTCGTGCCCGGTTGGCCGAAGACCTCGGCCTGGAGCCCGGCCGCGAGCTTCGCGAGCTCGAACGAGCCGTCCTCCTCCAAGCGCCCGAGCTGGACCCACCTACCCCCAGCCCCCCACTCGCTGTCAAGGGGTTGCCATCGGCGAGCGATATCCAGGCCACGCCGGGACCTCGGGTCGCGGGCCCGGGCCCGAGCAGCGCAGGACGCCTACGCCGCCAGCCGGTCAAGTGGGCAGCCCTGGTGGCCGTCGCCTGTGCCATCGCGGCGATCGCAACCGTCGTGGCGACCATCGGGCCTAAAACGCTACCGGCCGTGGGCGTGGGCGTAAACGTGCTCGAAGCCATCGCGGCTCGGTCGGGTGATGCTACGGACCGCGTCGTGCTCCCAGCCCAACCTGGTGCGATAGCCGTGGCGGGAAGGGCCGTGTGGGTAGCCAGCCCCAACGGGGCGACCGTGTTCCAGGTGGACCCGGCCCAGGCTGCTGTCATCGACCGGATCCCGTTGGGCGGCGAGCCAGGCAGCCTTGTCAGTGGTGGGAGCGCCGTGTTTGTGGCCAGCACTATGGGCGCCACGGTGGAAAGGATCGACCCCGAGAGCGGCACCGTTACCTGGACAAGCCAACTGGCCGAGAGCGGCCCGGTGGCGATGGCTTATGGGGACGGAGGCCTGTGGGTGGCGGACTCAACGGACCAAGATCTGCTGGAACTGAGCCCGCTGTCCGGGTCGGTCCTGCGCACCTTCTCCCTCGACGTGCACCCCACTTCGATCGCCCTGGCTGGCGGTTTGGTATGGGTGGCGGCTTACAGTGCGGGGACCGTCGAAGGGATCGACCCTGGGACCGGACAGGCGGTCGGCACGGTGAGCGTGGGGAACGGCCCGTCGGCCATCTGCTTCGGCGGCGGCTACTTGTGGGTCGCCAACAACCTGGACAGCACGGTTTCAGCGGTGGACCCGGCAACCTTTAGTGTGGTCAGCACCATTGCCGTAGGCAGTGGGCCGGCTGCGTTGGTGGCCAGCCAGGGCGCCATCTGGGTAGCCAACCAGTACTCGGGGACGGTCTCGCGCATTAGCCCCCGGCGCTTGGCCGTCGTCGGCAGCGTTGACGTCGGGGGCAACCCCGTCGCGTTGGCCTCAGGGCTCGGTGGGGTTTGGGTAGCGGCGTCCGCCCCCGCCGGGGGTAACAGAGGCGGGACGCTTGTCCTGGTCAGCACCACCCCCTTTGGCACGGTCGACCCGGCCCTGTACAGCGAGATGACGCCCTTGAGCTTCCAACGCCTGGCGTACGACACGTTGGTCACCTTCGAGCCCGCGCCGGGCCCCGACGGCCTGAGGCTGGTGCCCGACCTCGCGCTCCAGGTCCCGGCGCCCACAAACGGGGGCCGCACGTACAGTTTCCGGCTCCGCCCCGGCATCCGCTACTCCAACGGCGTACTGGTCGAGGCCAGCGATTTCCGGTACGCGTTGGAGCGCCTTTTCGCGCTCGGTTCTCCGGGGGCCGACTTTTTCAGCGGCCTCGTCAGTGCCGGGGCCTGCGAAGCCCACCCGGACAACTGCAACCTGTCCCAGGGCGTGGTCACCAACAACCAGGCCGGTCTGGTCGTTTTCCATCTCGCCGCCCCCGATCCCGACTTCCTCGAAAAGCTCACCCCGGAGGCCTATGCCGCACCTGTCCCGCCGGGCACGCCTGATCGCGACATGGGACTGACGCCGGTCCCAGGCACGGGGCCCTACCGGATAGCCAGGGCTACACCTCGTGAAGTCGTCTTCGAGCGGAACCCGTACTTTCGTGAATGGTCGCACGCCGCCCAGCCCGAAGGTAACCCCGATGAGATCATCTGGCGCATCCTGCCCTCTCAGCAGGACGTGGTGAACCAGATCGTGCAGGGCAAGGCCAACTGGACATGGGACTCCGTCCCGCCAGCGGAGCTGCACGCCCTCGAGGTCGAGGACCCGTCTGAGGTACGTTCAAACCCGTCCTTTGTTGTGGAGTTCATCCCCCTCAACACCCGCGTGCCCCCGTTCAACAGCCTGTTGGCCCGAAAGGCCCTCAACTACGCCATCGACCGGCGCAAGATAGTCGAGATGTACGGAGGGCCGACGGTGGCCACGCCCACTTGTCAGCCCCTCCTGCCCGGTATGCTCGGTTACCAGCGGTACTGCCCGTACACCCTGCACGCCACGCCTGGCGGAGCTTGGACGGCGCCGGATCTGGAAATGGCCAAGAAGCTGGTCGACGAGTCCGGCACAAGGGGTGACGCGGTGACCGTCTGGGGATCTCCGGATGAGGGCGCAGTACCACCTCAAGAAGCGGCCTACATCACCCAGGTGCTCCGCTCTCTGGGATACCGGGCACGCCTTCACATGATCTCGTTCGGATTGATCAGCCAGCCCATGTGGACAAAGTTCCAGATCTCCGTCGACGGCGATTGGTCCCCGGCCTACCTCGCCCCCTCTTCGTTGTTACCGCCGTTCTTCGCTTGCAACGGCGGTTATGACAACGGTTACTATTGCAACCCGTCCGTCGACCAAGAGATGACAGAGGCAACGCTGCTCGAGCTTCAGAGCCCGGCGCAAGCGGCCGCCATGTGGACCAAGGTCGACCACCAGCTCACCGACCAAGGGGAGTGGGTGGCGACCGTCGACCTAAATGAGGTGGACATCATCTCCAGTGGGCTCCGCAACTACGAGTTCAACCCCGTCAACGGTTTTGTCGCCGACCAGGCCGTCGTTCGCGGCTGAACGAAGGGCCGCTGGGTGCTGCTGTCCCCAGGGGTCAAACCGGCAGCGGACGTACCTGGGTGTCGGCTAAGGAATAAATAATTGGTGGATCTGTATTCGTGAGGCAGTTTGGGGCTTTCCTGGCACACTAGCGCCGAATCGGCCTTATCGGGGCGTCTGTCGCTCGGGTTTCGGATTGCGGACAGGGCACAGATTGTTCAGCTTCCCGCGTTGCCCGCCGCCTGCACGGCTACCAGACACCGCCGGGGTACACCCGTGCTCGTCGCCGGTACCTGCTCGGACTGACCTCTGACGCGCAAACCGCCCGCGCCCGGTCAGCTACAGGTTTATGCCCGGATCCAGCCGTTCGGCCGCAGGACCGGTCCACGGGGTTGGGTGCGCTTGTTGCCATTGGCCTGGCGTGCGCTGTCTGGCGGCGCGGTCCCGGTCGGCGATCGCGCTCTGGCGCCGGGCCCAGTCGGTTTGTGGGCTCCACCCGGTCCAGGGCGGCCTGCGGCCCTCGTTCCGGTCGACGGCGGCTTCGATGTCGAGGGCGTGGTGGCACCACACGGCCCTGCCTGCGGGTGTGCCCGGCGCCGGTCCGATCCGCTGGACCAGGTGATCGGGCGGGTCGCCGGCCAGTGCGGCGACCCGGTCGGGGCGGGTGCGGTCCAGGGGCCCAGCTCCGCGCCAGCACCTTCGAGTCCTACCGTTGCAACATCGTCAACCACGTCGTGCCGCGGATGTTGGCCAACTTGCGGCCAACCGCTGACCTTGTTTTTGCCCACCCCGACGGGTCGGTCATAAACCCCGACTACCTGAGCCAAGTTTTTAACCGCCATGTAGCGAGATCGGCACTACCCACGATACCGCTACACGACGATTTGAACTGGCCCCACGTGATGGTCCGAAATGGCCCCACTTCACCACGTTGAGCGAGGGTCCCGTCGGTCTTCTGCTGTGCTCAGCCGTGGAAGGCGACCGCCCAGACCTGCCGATTTCGCGCTCGTGATGACCAACTGCTCGGACGTAGCCGGGTGCGCTGATCGCCCTGTTCTGCGGCACTCTGGTCGCAGGACAGCTGCCGGGATCCCCGGTCGGCCCCGGTGACTTCAGCACCTCGGGTTTCCGTAGCGGATGCCAGAGGCCAATTGGTCGTAGCGTAGGACAACAATGAACTGGGATCTGCGGCACCGGAAGTCATCGCTTGTGATCCGGCTGCTGCTGGCAGTTTGGATCGCCGTCATCGTCGTTGTGCTCTGCACCACGGGACGCTGGTGGGGCCTGGTATTCGTCGTCCCCCTGGTCCTTGACTTGTACCTGCTCCGCCGGATCTTGGCGGCCGGCTCCAGCCGGTAGCGCGGTGTTCGCAGAGCGGTTTGTTCCAGCGAGCTGCCGCCTTTCGACGCGTCGGGCTCGCTGTCGAGTCGGGAGGCTTGCTTTCAGCTCCCTGGCGGTCGATAGGTCGACGTCTTGGAAACGGCGGCATCAACTTCTGCAGCTGTGAGGAGAACTACCGTCCGAGCCTTAGCCCCACCCCCGGCGCTTACCGCCTGAGCGACTGCCACGGCGGACACGTTGTCAGGAAGGTCGGCAACGCAGTAGACGTCAGTATCACCAAATGCAAAATACATGCGGTCGAGCTTGCCGCCGACGCTTTCGATCAGCTCGGTGGCCGCTGCGACTCGGCCGAGCCGCCCTGGGCCTTGACCCCCCGCATGCCGTCCAGGGTGTATTTGAGCTCAAGAAGGTACTTTGACATGAGGTCCCCCTTTTCCGGCCGGCGGCCGTCGTGCGTACTCTAGCTACAAGCGGTCGTATCCGCCTCGGGGAGAGCCCGAACCTCCATAGAGGGCCGGAACTGTCCTCAGGCCCTGCCATGATGAGCGCATGAACGCGTCCCTGAAGCCGATCGAGGAGTGAGGTGGAAATGTCGTTGCCTAGAGGCCACACGCTGGACGTCCCGGGAGCGTGCCTGTACTACGAGGTGCAAGGCTCAGGCCCTGTGCTCATGCTGGCCGGCCAGCCCATGGGCGCTTCGGGGTTTGCCGCCATCGCCCCACTGCTCGCCGAGGACTACACCGTGGTGACCTACGACCCCCGAGGCTTTGCCCGTAGCACGATCGACGACCCCGACCAGGACGCCGAGCCGGACCTGCTGGCCGACGACTTACGCCGGGTGCTGGAGGCGGTAGGCGAAGGGCCCGCGCACGTGTTCGGCAGCAGCGGTGGCGCGGTCACGGGGCTCGCGCTGGTCGCCCGCTACCCCAGCCACGTGCAAAGCCTCGTCGCCCACGAGCCCCCGCTCGCCCTGCTCCTGCCGGACGCCGAGGCGGCGCGCAATGGGATGAACGACATCTACGACACGTACCGCGACAGCGGCATAGGCGCCGCATGGCAGAGGTTCTCCATCTTTACCAGCATCGACATGCGCCCCCAGGGTGAGGACGCCGCGCCGCCGCCGTCGGCCGAGGCGTCGGCGACGAGTAGGCGCTTCTTCGCTCACGGCCTGCTGCCAATCGTGCTCTACCAGCCTGACTTCTCTGCCCTGCAGGTCGCGCCCAGCCGGGTCATAGCCGCCGGGGGGACTACCTCAAAGGGCCAGTTCCCTTGGCGCACAGCTGTCGCGCTGGCCGAACGCCTCGGCACGCCGCTGGTGGACTTCCCTGGGGGTCACGGCGGTTTTGCCAGCGATGCCAAGGACTTCGCTGCTGTCCTCCGCCGCACCCTGGCGTAGCTCTTGGGGACCGACGTCCCGATCTGATAATCTGATCTCGTGCCTGAGGTGAGCGCTACCGATGCAGCCCGGAACTTCTCCGACATCCTCGACGCCGTAGAGCACCGAGGTGAGCACTTCACGATCGTCCGCCGAGGCAAGGTCGTCGCGCAGCTCGACCCCATCAGCACCGGCAAAGGCGCAGACGTCAAGGCTTTGCTGCGGCGCCACCGACGCGACCCAGGCTTTGCCGAAGACATCGCCTCGGTGCGCGAGCTCCTAGAGATGGAGCTCCGGCCCTGAGCCGGCTCCTGCTCGATACGACGTTCCTGGTGGACGCCGACCGCACCAAGACGTCGCTCGACGAGTTCCTAGACGATGACGACGATGTGGCCGTCGCCGCCATTACCATCGCGGAGCTCATGGTGGGCGTCCTCCTTACCGACGACGCCCGCCGTCCCGCCCGTCAGCAGTTCCTCGACGACGTCAAAGTCGTCATCCCCATCGTCGACTACGACGCTGTGGTCGCGGCTTCGCATGCCGAGCTCCTAGTCGCCGTTCGTCGGCACGGACGGCCTCGCGGAGCCCACGACCTGATCATCGCGGCGACGGCCAATGCAACCCAACGAGAAGTTGTCTCCACCGACACCTCCGCTTACGAAAATCTGCCCGGCGTCACCCTTCGTTCGCATCGAGCCTGATCGCCGCTCCCCGCGAACGTGCCCCCGCCACGGCCACCGAGGACCACAGCCGCCCACTACGCAGCAAGCCGAGACGGTGACGCCGAATTCAGCGACCCCCGTAGGCCGGCCGTCCCCCCGAGCAGTGCGATGAGCACGGCTGAGCTCCAAGAGCGCGTGGCCCGGGCGGCAAAGAACGCGCTGGCGGACATCGGCTACGTCGCTCCGCTGGACGTGCTCGTGCGCATGCGGTGGCTGGAACCCGTCCATGTCGACGAGTGGCGTCAGGGGCGGCTTCCGGCCTTGCAGCGTGCCGTGCAGGTCAACCTGCACAAGCTATCGGCCGCGATGGCGACGTTCCGGCGGTGGGCCCGCGAACAGGGCCTGGAACCGAGCGAGACCGATTACGTCGCTCGAACGCGCGACCGTAGACGGCTGCAGTTCTCGGTCAGCGGGGACCCTGAGATCGAGAAGGCGTACCGGACCCACTGGGTCTCGCCCGGCTTGTCCGAGGCCAAGCGCCAGCGCCTGGCCGAGAAGCAGTCTCGACCGCCCGAACTGGTGGTGGTCAATGCCCGAGGCGAGTGGTCCTGCACCGAGTGCGGAGGGACAGGAGACCTGCTCATCATGGAGGAGCCTGGGCCGCTGTGCTTGAGCTGCGCCGACCTGGGCCATCTGGTCTTCCTGCCCCGGGGCGACACGGCCCTCACCCGGCGGGCGAAGAAGGCCGGCTCGCCGTCGGCCGTGGTGGCCCGGTTCAGCCGGACCAGGAAGCGCTACGAGCGCCAGGGCCTCTTGGTGGAGGAGCCGGCGCTCGAACAGGCCGAGGCCGAATGCCTGTCCGACGAACACGCCCGGGCGAGGCGTCGCCAGCGAGAGGAGTCGCGCCGCGCCGAAGCAGATCTCGAGTTCGAGGCTGCCTTCGCCACGGCCATACGGGAGCTCTTCCCCGGCTGCCCTAGAGGTCGGGCCCAGGCCATTGCTGCCCACGCGGCACTTAGGAGGAGCGGGCGTGTCGGGCGGAGCGCCGCCGGCCGGAAGCTTGAGGCCGAGGCCGTCACCCTGGCAGTAGTGGCCTCGGTCCGCCACTCCGACACCCCCTACGACTCGTTGTTGATGTCCGGCGTCAGCCTCGGTTCGGAGTGTGCGACCGCTGTCGCGCAGCGGTTCATCGCCGCCTGTCAGGGCCCGGACATTCAGGACCTGCTCCTCAGCCATCGGCTCGATCCCAAGTCGGAATGTCGGCTAAGGTGACCGCTCGCGTTATCTCGCGGGGCCCGGTCACCGATTGGCGCGTTACGCGGTCCACCCAGTGCCCCGGCGGGATGACGACGCGCCGCTCTCGGGCACCTGGCTCGATAACGGGCGCGACAAGGATGTTCGTTCCTAGCAGGAACTCATCGTCGACGTACTCATAACCGGCGGCGGGGTAGGCAGACGCTAAGTGGCGCACGATCGGCTCGCCCGTCCGAAACGCCTCTGCGGCTAACTCGCTGCGCACCGGCCCTAGCTCCATGAACCCTTGCGCCGCGTCGCGCACGAGAGCCAATTCCTCTCCCTTCAGCATCCGCCACGGTGCCGCTGAGAACTGCATCATCGGCAAGGCAGAACTGAGCTGGGCATACCGTACGAACAGTTCAGCATCGAAGGTCCCTCCGTCGACGGATGCGAGGAAGTCACGATATTCACCACCTCCGACCATGTCCGCACAGTTATAGGGGTAACCCAATAACCCTTGCATTAACGCCCGGGGGATGAGACTAGCCAACCCCCCTCGCCCCCACGTGTGGCGGGTGTCTTGCTGTCGCTGCGCGAGCGGCAAGCCGAAGGCGTTCCAAGATTCGCGGTATTCAGCAAGTGGGTACCGAAGCCCAATGTTGGTCCATGCCACCGTCAAACGCTCCGCGTCTTGGACACCCATTCGTCGGTAGAACGCGGCATCACCGCCGTCAAACTTGAACCCATCTACTCCGTACTGTTCGCAAAGGCCGTCCAACTGACCGACGAGCCACTCGTTCGCCTCCCGATTTCGCAGGTCCAGCGCCGCGCTCCATCCGTCCCACCACTCGCCGATCGCCGGCTTGCCATCGGAATTCATCACCAGCATGCCCCGATCGCGAAGAAGGCGGTATGTTGGCGTGTCGCTGGTGACGAACGGCGCCACCCATAGCATCGTGGCGAAGCCAAGACCCTTCAGAGTTTCGACCATTGCCGCCGGGTCAGGGAACCGCCCGCTATGAAACCGCCAGACCCCGAACTCCTCGTGCCACCGGGCGTCGATTATCAGCACGCCCGGGGGGAACCCCGCAGCGACGGCGTCCCGCGCATAGGCCAACACCCCGTCCTGGGTAGGCTCAAACAACTGCTCAACCCAGAGGTTGTACTGGGGGGCGTCGATCAAACGCGGGTCTATTGGTCGGTCGGTCGGTTCATAGTTCCGCGCCGCGAACGGTCGAGCCTCCTCAGAGAAAGCGGCATGGCGAGCTCCCCCCAAGCCACCCGACACGCCTCGCACGACAACCGGGCCTGCGCAGTCGATTACTAACTCAGTGTCTGTCACAGTTACGGTAAATGGTAGCGGGGAGAAGACATATCGTCCACGAGACGAAAGCAGCAAGGAGGCGCCCTGATTGCCCCCGAGGTCGTGGAGGTCACGTGCGTAGCCGGCCCTAAGCGGCATGAGATCCGCGTCGACGACCGCTCCGCCCCACCATCGTTCGGATGCCAGAACGGCAATCGTGGTTAGCTGCATTTTCTGAACCAGTTTCCAAGGTTTATCTCGCGCCCCAGGACGACGACGGCCACGACTCGGGTGCAACTCTCATGTTGCCGACCACAGCCATGACATCCGCCCTGGGACGCGAGGGTTAGTTGCCAGATTGTCGCCTAGCCGTCTGTGAACAGAGCGTTGATGGTGCTGTTCAAGTTGGACAGCACGGTCGCTGGATTTCCCGATCCGCGCAGGAGCGTGTCGTCAAAGGCGACTGTTGCTGCGTTGTTGATCTGCGTTCCGTAGTTCGTAATGGGCCACGCCACTAGATCTGCCGGCGTGGCGAGCACCCTGACAAAGGGCGCTACATTAATCCCGTGAGCCCTGTCCGCGGCTGCGACGACGCTCGCTTCGGACGGGATCGACGGGAAGACGTCGGCCTTAGCTGCCACCAGGCTCTGGCAGCCCTTCGAGCCCACGAACTCCACCCACTTTGCCGCATCGGCCTTATGCGTGCTAACTGACAGCACCGACTGGGCGAGCGAGTTAGAAATGGTCATCGATCTGCCATCCGGTCCAATCGGTAGGGATGCCCAGGCGTAGCTCTGGTTCTTGTCTGCTGCGGCCGAGTAGCTGTTGGTCGTCCAGGCGCCCTGGAAGGTCATAGCCGCGAGGTTCTGGTCCATAATTGGCGTGATGCCAAGGGACGCCACGCGAGCGATGGGCGCGAAGTAGGCATCATTGTACATGGACTGGATCCACGAGAACACCTTTACCAGTCGCGAGTCGCCCATATTGTACTTCGTTGCGAACGGCGTCTTCGGCGACGTCCAGTACCAGCCCATATCAAGGGCGAAGGTCGCCCAGGAAGACTGACCGGCGATCCCATCACCACTTTCGAAGCTGAAGCCGTACGTCTTGACGTTGTTCTTGTCGAAGCCAGGCTGGTCGCCACGAACACCCTTCGCATCTACGGTCAGGTGCTTGACTAGCGCGCCGAACGTGCCGCCATTCGTCGGGTTCCAAGTCAGATCTGCGACCTGGTTTGCCCCCACATCCTTGGTGTTGTAAAGCAGCCCTACTGCATCGCGGTCCTGGGAGATGCCATAAGTTTTGCCGTCTCGTTGCCACAGGCCATTCGTCGTGATCCCCGAGCTTGCCGGGTCATACCCGTCAGCCTTGAAGTACGGTGTGAGGTCGACAAGTTGGCCGCTGCTGACCAGCTGCGGGTAGTAGCCCACATGGTCGGTGATCACATCTGGGCCCTTGCCAGCCGCAAGCTCTGTCAATAGGTCGTTCCAGTACTGTGACCAGGAGGTTTGCGTGAGCTTTACGGTGATTCCCGTCTTGTGTTTGAAGGCGTCGGCACACGCCTGGTATGAGGCAACCTGGGTAGGGTCCCAGAGGACGGCCTGAAGAGTCACGCCGCTCGGGCTGACGCTCGCGGCCGCAGCCGTGCTGGGCCCAAGGACCGAGCCAGTCAGGCTACTGCCGCTGGCGCAGCTGGCAACGGCCACCATCGTCGACGCGAGCACTACCTGGGCGTCGCGCTTGTTAAAGAACATGGGCATTGCGTACTCCAATCTGTCAAGCCGACCTGGCCCTCAGACCAGGTCAGCAACGTGTTCACCGAATGCAAAACGGCATTGGTGTGCTACTTTCCAGCACTCCCGAGCTGCAAATTCGTGACCAACTTCCGTCCGAATGCCAGCATGAACAGGACTAGCGGGATGACCGTCAACGTCGTCGCGGCCATGAAGCCAGTCCAGTCACGCGCTACCCCTGGCGTGTTCAAGACGAAGAAGGACAGTGCAACAGTGAGTACCTGGGCGTGGCTACCGTTTGTTATCAACTGAGGCCACAGGTATTCGTTCCAGGCAAAAACCGCCTGGATGGTCAGCAAGGTGCTGACGGGCGCCCTGCTCATCGGTAGGCATATGCGGCGGAAGATGCCCCATCTGCCCAAGCCGTCAAGCCGGGCTGCTTCCTCGATCTCCTGGGGGATATTGAGGAAGAACTGTCGTAGGAAGAAGATGGCGAACGGGTTCATCAGAACGTAGGGGGCGAGGAGACCATTCCAGGTGTATACCCAGCCCAGCTGCTTCATCAGGATGAAGTTCGGGAGAACGCCGAAGATGGGTGGCAACATCAACGCAGCGAGGAAGACGCCGAACACCGCGTTGCGACCGCGCCAGTTGAGCCGGGCAAATGCGTAAGCAGCGAGGGAGCTGGAGGCCACGGATGCAAGCGCCACCACGGCGGTGAAGACCACCGAATTGATCAGGTTCTCGATGAAATCGAGGTGGACCAATTGGTTCGGGAACTCTGCCTGCTGTTCGGCCGGGCTGGCCAGGCCGAGGACTCGCTTGAAGTTGACGATGGTCGGGGCCTTCGGCCATAACCCGAAGTCGCCGAAGAGGTTCCGGTTGTGGGTAATCGCCTCCTTGAACATCCACCAAAAGGGGAACAGGGTGATGAACAGCAGGAGAACGAGGACCGCCCACGCAAGGGCGCGCCCGGGCTGGTACCGAACGCGTCGGGACCAGGATCTCCTGTGCCCTTGGGTTGTCACCTCCTTCGTCATCACCTCAGGTCCGATCGGGACGCACGCAGCAGGCGCAGCTGGAGGAACGTTAATACACCAAGGATGGCAAACAGCACGACGGCTATCGCAGAGGCATAGCCCATTCGGCCCTCACCGAACGCGACGGTATAGATATAGTAGTACATCACGTTTGCCTGCGGTAGTGGCGATGTGCCATATACCACGGAGACCGTGTCATAAATTTGGAACGATCCGATCACTGCCACCGTCAGTACAAGGGCTAAAACCGGTCGCAGTAGCGGCAGCGTTATCGAGCGGAACACCCTCCACTCGTTGGCACCATCGATCCTCGCTGCTTCGTAGAGGTACTTGGGTATGATCTGTATACCTGCGTAGAGCAGGAGGCCGGTATAGCCGACATTACGCCACGTATTGACAAGTGCGACTGTCGCAATGGCTTCGTGGGGGCTTTGATAAAAGTACTGCCCGGGTAGGTGTACGTCGGCGAGTACACGGTTCACCACACCCACCGTTCGGTCCAGCATGAATAGGGAGATGGTCGCCACTGCCACATTAGGCACAAGCCAGGGGAACACCAGGGCACAGCGGATGACTATGGACCGAGTAAGTCGGTCCATCAATACTGCGATCAACAACCCGCCGGTCATTTGGGTAGAAATATTTATGCCGACATACTCGACTGTGACTTTAAGAGAGTTCCAGAAGATGTCGTCGTGAAGGAGGCTTTGGTAGTTCTGGATACCTATGAACTTCGGTGACTGAAGGATGTTGTAGTCGGTGAGGCTATTGTAAAGCCCGCGTACGAGCGGTACGAGGTAAAATACGACCAACCCCACCAGGGCCGGGAGTATGAAGAGGAGTGCTGCTCTCCCGTCGCCCTGCGCTCGACGCGGGCGCCTCTGCACTTGTACGCTCGACGGCGGCGCCTTTCCGCCTAGCAAGGCTGTCACGGTCACGGCCGGACCAGGGGGATGAGCTGGCCGCGCCGACGATGCCACTCCAAGGAGTCGACAGCGTCTGCTTGGCCACCGTTCTGCGATCCGCCGGCAACGCACCTGTGCGCCGGGTCCATTAGGACGGCGCGGGTTCTGAGCACCACGACTTTCCCCTATATGGCCTAGTCGATACGTATGGTCGATACGTATCGACTGCTGACGGAGCTACGGTAACAGGTGCCGGCGGGCCTGTCAAGGGCCCACCCCGGAGCCGGCGGTCGCCCTCCCCGACCGCCAGTGGCGTCGGAAGACCGTGTGAGCTACCGTCGTCACGGGGCAGTGGAAAGGAGGGCAGGAAATGGCGACCATGGTCGACGTGGCAGCACGAGCCGGAGTCTCTCCGAGCACTGTGTCCTACGTCTTGAGCGGCAAGCGGCCCATTGGCGAGCAGACCAGACTTAGGGTTCTGGAAGCAGCCCGCGAACTCGGATGGGGGCCCCATGCGGCGGCGCGTGCCCTCCGTAGCTCGCGCTCACAGCAACTCGCCCTTATCGGCCCGCGACGTACGCACGCCTATCCCGAGGTCCATGGAGCGCTTATCTACGAGGTGGCCACGGCCGCGGAGGACCTCGGTTACGATCTGTTGCTCAAGACGGGGGTGGACGATCCCGAGAGCCTCGCTCGCTTGGCCCAGTCCGCGGTCGTCGATGCCATCCTGCTTAGCGACGTCCTACTGAAAGACAGCCGCGTGGACCAGTTGCGGGCGTTGGACTTCCCTACCGTTTTGTTCGGCCGAACAGCTCGCTTGCCGGGCATGAGCTGGGTGGACTTCGACATCGGCGGTGCTGGGCGCGTTGCCGTCGAGCGGTTAGCTGACTTGGGGCACCAGGTCATCGGCTTTCTCGGGCCACCGGCCTCCGCCTACGACCAGCGAGCCGGTTACGCTGTACGTTGCCTGCAGGGCGCACGGAAGGCCGCCGCAGCGCGCGGAGTCCACCTGGTAGCCCCACGGACCGGTGAAAAGCTCGATGAGTTTCCCGCCGAAGTGAGCGGGCTCGTGAGCAGCAGCCCAGATGTAACCGGCATCGTCTTGCAGTATGAGCCTGCAACTGCCCTTATAACGCAGCTCCTTGCTTCCCTAGGGCGGCGCGTCCCTGATGACATTTCCGTGATCACTATCGCCCCGGGGGTGATGGCGTCTGCATGTCAGCCGCCACTGGACTACATACCCCTGCCACTACGCGCGATGGCGCAATTTGCTGTAAGAGCAGCAGTTGACCTCATTGAAACCGGACAGCGCAGCTCGCTGCTCATTCCGCCACAATTCGTGGAGCAAGCGAGCACTCGAGCCCTTTCCAGGGGCCGTCGTGGAAGACCATCTCGGCTTTGTAAAGGCCTATAAACGACTCGGCTAGAGCATTAGCGTAGCTTCAACCGGCTTATCCGTCCGTTGAGCGAGGCAAAGTCGTTTTCTGGTGCGGTTGGTCAGGTGCTGTTCCAGCGCCGGTAGGCGGCGATGAGTTTGTTGGTGGTGGGTTCGCCGTCCAGTTCGATGTCGAGTAGGGCGATCTGGTAGCAGCGGCCGTGGTGTTCGCATGTGGCGACGAGTTCTCGCCGCTCGTCGGCCATGCCGATGGAAACGACGGTGATCTCCTTTCCGATGACGGTGCCTGGGCATGGGAGGGTGGCGTCGGTGTCGAAGGCGGACTCGAAGCCGCTGAGCGCTTCGTCTTCGTTGTAGCAGTCGACGGTGATCTCCGCGATCAGGTCGTCGAGGTAGCATTTCCGCCCCCACGGACTGGCGAACCGGAGAGTGCACCCCTCACGCCTTGGTGCTCCTCTTTGCGCAAGGTCGTCTAAGGACGGGCCAGGGCAGGCTTGGTGCCTTGCGCCTAGAACTGCCCCGGCGCACGAGGGCCCTCACGTGAGCGGGACGTCGCGGAGCCAGAGAGGGCGCCTCGACATGGCCACGTGCCACCTCGTGAAGGAAGTCCTCGACGAGCGCTGATCGGATAAGCCAACGGCCTTGCGCCTTCGCGTTTTGGTGGGCGACGACCTGCGCTTGCTGCGCCAGCTGCGCGCTCGCTTACGGCGGGCGTCTTCTCGGCGCCGGACCGAACTGACGAGGCGCGCCCTGGCGATTCTCGACGTTGTGCTGATGGGCTACGCAGCACCTGGCCCTTCGACCCTGGTCCCTTACCCGAACGGCCGGCAACACGATCGCGCCGTCCCCGGGCTACTCGGGCCGGGCCTGGGCACCCGGGCGGGGGGAGAGTAGTCAAAAGCCTCCCGCTGCGCCGCGCAGTGCGCCGACGCTCGGCCATCACCCCGTCGGCCCCGGGCCTCAGAGGCGGGCGCGAGGCCGGACCGGGCAAGGCCACCGGCTGCCATTGCAACGAGCGCGAGACCTACCGCCTCGCCGAGCAAGGCGGCCGGCCCGTTGCGGAAGTGTTCGTCGAAGACGGCCGCCCCGATGGCCAAGCTGACGATGGGGCCCACCGTCATTATGGCTGGCAGGCTGGAGCTCAACGGCCCAGCCTGGTAGGCAAGCTGGTTGACCAAGAGGCCGAGCGCGCCGACACCGACGAGAGCATAGAGCGGCCACGCAGTGACCAATGCGCTCATTCCGCGGTTGAGGGTGCCCATATCTTGCTTCAACAGCCCCGCTACCGCCGCGTACGACAACCCTGTGGCGGTACCAAGCAAAGCGGCGGCGGTGCTGCCCGTGCTCCGCCGGCCGGCCACCACAAAGCCAAGAACGCCAAGCCCAATTAGGCCCCCCGCGACCATAGTTGGCAGGGGGTCGGCCGGCTGGGCGACGCCATTGGCCGGCGTGGAGACGGTGAGGAACAAGGCCAGCCCGACGACCAGCGCCGCGGCCCATGCCAGCTCGTCGCGCCGGGGCGAGCGGTGCTCGAGGAGCTGGCGAAGGACCAGGGCGAAGACGGCACTGCTCACAAGTAGCGGCTGGACCAACGTGAGCGGGCCCTCCCGCAAAGCGAAGGCGTGCAAGGCGAAGCCGCCGACGTCGGCGATAGTACCGACGATCCACAAGGGGTGACGGAGCGTTCCCGAAATGAAGCCGGTCAGCCGCTTGCCACCCTTGGCTTGAGCCGCGGTCACCAGCCCGGCACTACGGTGCTGGAGCGCAAGGGATACGCCGAAGAGGGCGGCGGCGAGCAGCGCGGCCAAGGTCGCTACCAACATGGCCGGTCTCCCGGGTCGACGGTCGCCGCCACCGGACTGGCGGCGACGGCGCCCTGCGCGCTCCCGGTTCCTGCGGCCATCAATCCAGGCACGCCAAGCTCGAGCGGCGAACGACCAGCCGCTCAGGCCAAACGACCGGCGATGTCAGCGCCTTGCCGGCGGGGGCGCCCGTCGCCGTGCCGCGGCCGACACCGCTCTGGTGTACCGACGGTCCTGGGGACCTGGACATGGCCCCCAGTATCTGTCCGGGATGCTTACATCGACATGAACGACGAGGGTTCTTCTTGAGGTACCGACGATCATCTTCCCGATCTTGCCGCAGTCGCGGCATGGGAACACCACTACCCGTGGTGGTAGGCCGGACCGTATGGTCCGACAGCGAGGTGCACCGTCCCCGGACGCCTCCCGCTCCCCAAGGCGCCCGGAGCCCGGCTAGGACCTGGGCTGGCCCCGGAGCGGCTGCGCAGACCAAGCCCGCTGTCTGCCGTCATCCCCGACAAGTTACGGGCACGTCCTTGCGGCGACATTAACGTTTGCCCAAGGTCGCGCCCCCACGGCGTTGGAGAAAGAAGGTGCCTGTTCATGCCGGCGTAAGGCGGCACCGAGATGATGGTGCCCATGGCTGGGAACAGCTCTCAGGCCCGAAGGGGTTGGTAACGTGCCGTCCTGGGCACCGGGGGCACCACCGACGGGCGCCATCAGGCTCCCGGTTATGCCGTGACGGGGCCGCGCCACCAGCGCCCATTCCCCTCTCGGGGAACTCGTCGGGCCAGGCTCATAGCCGGTCTCGCCGCCATCGCTCTTGTCGTGTCCGTCACCGCTGGGGTCGGCTTGGCGCGACCGGCGGCCGAGCCGGTCCGGACTGCGGCCCGGAACAGCGCCGGGCCCCACCAGGCCGAGGGCTCGCTCGGGGCCCGGGCGGACACGTCACCGCGGAGCAGGTTGGCCACGGTGGGAGCTCCCGCCATCGAAGCGGGCGAACTCCCTTGGGAGCTTGCCGCACCGATCAGCCGGGAGGTCGTCCTGAGCGGTGCTGCCGCCAACCAGCTGGTCATTGCCGGCGGCCTGGACCGCTCGGGGACCTCCGTCGCCGGTATCTTTGCGCTCGATACCGCCACCGGCACTCTCCGCCAAGAGGGCGGTTTGCCGTCTCCGACCCACGACGCGGCGGGGGCGACCCTGGCCGGTCGTTCGCTCGTGTTCGGCGGCGGGACGGCAGCGCCGAGCGCGGGAGTCCAGCGTTTTGTCGCCGACGGCCCCGTGCTCTCGTCCGGTTCGTTACCCGAGGCCCGCGCCGACGCCACCGCGGTGACGATCGGGGCCACGGTCTTCGTCATCGGCGGCTACGACGGCTCTGCTCTGGACGCCGAGGTGCTGGGTACGACCGACGGCTTGCACTTCAGCCCAGTAGCCGCCCTGCCCGTGCCGGTCCGCTACCCGGCGGCAGCAGCACTGGACGGGAGGATCTATGTTTTTGGCGGCGAGAGCGGCAATGGCCAGCCGGTGCGCGCCGTCCAGGTCGTCGACCCGAGGGCAGGGTCGGCCTCGGTCGTCGGCGAACTACCGAGGCCTATAGAGGCGGCGGTGGCCGTGAACCTTGGCGGTACGGTCTACGTGGCCGGCGGGGACACGACAGCCGGGCCCTCGTCCCTCGAGCCGGTGGCCGCCATTTACGCCTTCGATGCGGCGGACGGCAGGTTGCTCCGGGCCGGTTCGCTCCCCGTACCTGTAAGCAACGCCGCGGTTGCGGTGTTGGGCACGAGGGCCTGGGTGGTGGGCGGCGAGCTAGGCGGCGGCACACCCACGGCCGCCGTCCAGGTGCTCGAGCCCAACCCAAAGTTCGGTACCGCGGGCAGCAGCGGTGCGGGCTCACCTTTTTACGGGGAGCACCTGTTGGTTGCCGACCGGGGCAACGACCGCCTCCTTGTCCTCGACAATGCCAACCAGGTGGTGTGGAGCTACCCCTCGAGGTCTGCGCCCCCGCCGCCCGGAGGTTTCTATTTCCCCGACGACGCCTTTTTCGTCCGCCACGGCACGGCCATCATCTCGAACCAAGAGGAGAACGAGACGCTCGTCGAGCTCTCCTATCCTTCGGGTCGCATGTTGTGGTCGTACGGGCACCCGCGCATCGCCGGGTCAGCGCCCGGGTACCTGGACAACCCCGATGACGCCTATCTACTAAAGAACGGCGACGTCACCGTCGCCGACCCCAAGAACTGCCGCGTCCTGGTGATCAGCCCGCAGAAGCGAGTGCTCAGGCAGATCGGGACGACGGGAGCATGTGCGCATAACCCCCCTAGTGAGCTCGGCTCTCCCAACGGGGACACGCCCTTGGCGGACGGCGACCTGCTCATCTCTGAGATCAATGGCTCATGGGTCGACGAGTACACGCCACAGGGGCGCCTCGTGTGGGACGTAGAGCTTCCTATCGGGTACCCGTCCGACCCGCAACAGATCGGGCCCGACGCTTACCTCGTGGCCGATTACGAGGACCCGGGGGCGATCGTCGTCTTCAACCGGCAGGGAGCGATCCTGTACCGTTACCAGCCCTCGTCCGGCGCCGGAGAGCTCAACCGCCCGTCCCTGGTCGAGCTGCTGCCATCCGGAGTGTTCATGCTGAACGACGACTACAACGACCGGCTAGTGGCCATTGACCCGGGGACGGGAGCTCTCGTGTGGCAGTACGGCGTCACCGGCGAAGCGGGCGCGGCCGCCGGCCTCGTCGACGTGCCCGACGGCTTCGACGTACTCGGCCCGGGAGGCTCGACCCCAACGCACACGGCCACGGGATAGGCGCCGGAGAGGACCGGAACGGCGTTCATGTGGGCGCAAGGATCTCCGGCCACACTGGTTGAGGTGGCGGTTTCCCCTGTGAGACGGGCCCCGGGCGCTGCCTTGTCCAGCCGTCCAGGGCCCGCTACACACCGGTCACCAGGCGTCGAGTCCAATGCCCGTTTGACAGGGACCGTGGCGGCGGTGTTATTGGTCCTACTGGCCGCCGAAGGGGTCACCGTGCTGCGTGTACGGGCGCTCCTCACCGCTCACGTATTGATCGGCGTGCTCCTGGTCCCGCCCGTGCTCCTAAAGATCGGGACCACCGGCTACAGGTTCGTCCGCTATTACACCGGCTCCCCCGCCTACCGGCGCAAGGGCCCACCAGCCTTGTTGCTGCGTGTTCTCGGCCCCCTCGTGGTGGTACTGACGACCTGCCTGTTCGCCAGCGGCATCGCCTTGCTGTTTGCGGGCCCCGGGCTCCGCCGTGACCTGCTCTTGCTCCACAAGGCGAGCTTCGTGCTGTGGTTCGTGGTCATGGCCGTCCATGTCCTGGGCCATCTCCTGGACAACCTGAGAAGCGTGTTCGAACGCGGCCTCAAGGAAGAGCGCTACGTAGTCGACGCCGTCGCAAACGGCGACGAGGCTCTCGGTTATCTGCGACGTACAAGTACGCCGTCTGCATCCGGACTGGCGAATGCCAGGCTGAGCGCCCCCGGCGGGGCCCTTCATAGCCGGAACAAGGTTGGCGGGCTTCGCCGGCGCCTACGTCATGCTCATCATGGTGCTCCTAATCGCGCACCTGGGATGGCTAAAACGAGCGGTGGGCCAAGACCGGCTCGTTCGCTGGCACCACCGGGTAGCACCGTCGGCACTGGGGCTCATCACTGACGAGCTCAAAAGGGCGCGACTACGACAAAAGAGGTTCCTCGGTGGAATCGTTCACGAGTACCGATTCGTCGCGCCTCCTGGTCGGATCAGTACTGAACGGTCTATCCCATAGACGGCGACGTCAGCCGGCTGTGGCCTATAAGCGGTCGACCGGGTGCCAGGTCCCCGCGAGGTCCGCCACCCATAGCAAACTGGCTGCCGACGAGTTGAGGTCACCGAGGTACTTGTACATGACAGCGGCACCGACTTGGTGCCACACCCGGGTCCCAAAGTCGCCGCACCACTCCTCGTCTCGGTGGCGGGTACGGCAGTGGCCGGGCCCGGACAACCAATAGGGCCTGTACCTGCTGCAGTGAGAGGTCAGCGGGCTGGTGGCATATCGAGGCTGGTCCTCGACGATCGACGTCCGGGCCGAGGGCGGGCACAACCTTCTGACGTAAGGCATTTGGGCTGTTGCACCGTCACCGGCACGAGGCAAGGCACCAAATGGCAGCTGGATGATGAGGCTCGTCCCCATGGCGGCAACTCCGAGCAGGACCAAGCCGAACATGCCAACGACCAGCCGTCTGGTCCGGTAGATCGGGGAGGTCGGCCCCTTTTTAGTTCGGGTACCTGGGGCCATTGTCCCAGTATTGGTTGGGGATGCTTACGTCAACATGAACGACGAAGGCTCCTGCGAGCTCGTCCGTCGGCTCCTCGACATGCTCCGGCTGGGACCAGCCCCGAAGAGAAGGACGTCGAGATCCCCGTACTTTGTCATCAGGTGCTGCAAGGCGAAGTTGCCCGCCTTCGCTAGTCCCCCACCGTTAGCGCCGTGTTGGCGGGACTGGCAAGGATGATCCCTCGTGAGCACAGCCAAGGTTCCTCGTTACGCCTCCGACCCTGCTCGGCCGGCAACGGGAGCTCGTCGCACGGTACCGGGCCTTGAAGGGTGCAAGCCCTGCGAACCAGACCACTTTGACGCCCGTAGCAGAGCTGCGCAGTCGCTGGTCAGCGCTCTAAATGCGTGGCCCGAGCTAAGAGCGCCCGGGCACAGGGAGGAAGGCCACCCTGGTGAGGAAGTCCCGCAGCAGGATCCTCCACACGTACCATTCGTGGCCACCGTTCAGAAAGTCGGCGACCGGCCTGGCCCCTGAGCTCTGCAAGTCGGCCAGCTCGGAGGTGGCATAAGGGAATATCGGGTCCTGTCGGCCCCCGCCCACGAGTACACCGGCCCGCCTGAGGTCGCCGACTTGCGGCGAGGAGAGGGCGACTGAGAAGGCTAGGGGGCTCATCACCCCGTAGTAGCTGAACTCGCCCGGACGCCCCGATAGCAGCGAGTTGGCCAGGTAACCGCCACAGGACAGGCCGGCAAAGGCCCGTTGCGAGGCCTGCCGAGAGACGTGGTAATGGGCTTGGACGTAAGGGACAACGTTATCGATCAAGTCCTGGTCGTAGTCGAAGGCCCAGGCGGGCTCGCCGCACCCGTAAGCGGACCCGTTGAAGTTGGTCATGACGACGACCATCGGCTTCACCTCCGCCGTGCCGATCAGGTTGTCCAAGATGTTGGCGGCGTCGCCGCGGGTCGTCCAGTCCAGTTCGTTCCCCGGCCCGCCGTGGCTCAGGTACAAGGTCGGGTACAGGGCGGCCCGGTGCGGGTCGTAACCAGGCGGGGTGTACACGGCGAGGCGGTTGGCCCCGGCCGCCTCCTTGGCCGGCGATGACGGGTACGCAACGTCCACCAGCTTGCCGCGGGCCCGCGCCGGGCCCTGCCACCAGTAATCGACGGTGCCAAAGGCCGGGCCCGAGGGGACGTAGACCTGGCTGGACGCCTCCACCGAACCGACCGTGACGCCGTGGTGGGTGTTCCAAGGAGGGTTACTGGGGTCGGAGACTTCGGTGCAGCTCTGCGCAGCGGGGTCGGGACAGTTGATGTAGAACCCGTAAGTGAACACCCCCGACGGCAGCGGGGTCGTGTAGGACCACACCCCTGTGCGGTGGTCCTCGGCCATGGTGGTGACCGGCCAGTTCCTGGCCGTCGAGTTGGGGTAGGCGATAGGGAAGTCGCCGGGACGCCACTGTGTGGGCAGCAGCCCTTCTGAGCTGGCCATGGTGGTCCGGCCCGGGCTGGAAAAGTACCACTCGCCCTCGACCCGCACGCTCGTCGCCGTAGGGGCCCAGTAGCGGAAGGTCACCTCGTACCCAGTCGGCGGCTTGCCCGTCCGCTGCACCAGGGGCGGGAACCGTGGACCTGGGCCTGCCGCCGGAGTGGTGGCGCGACCGACAAGGATGGCCGCTTGGGGCGCCGCTGCCGTCGGCGAGAGCGCAAGCACCGCCCCGACAAGTAGAGCCGCCGTCCCCCTTTCCAGAGCCACTACGCCTCCTCGGCGATCCTGGCGGCCGAGCGGGCTAGGTCCTCGATCCGTCTCGGAGCTCGGAGCGCAGGTGCTCGGCGAGCTTAGTGGCCAGGTCGCGGCCCACACGCCCGTACACCACGTCTCTGGGCTCAACTTCTGTGTATCCGCATCGATGGTCGGTTACCGGCTAACACGAAACGAAGAAATCACCCACCGGGCTGTTCAGGGTTCTCCCTGCTGGGAAGCCTTGTCATAGAGGTACTTGAACCCCTATAGGCTTGCGCCCAACACGACCGAGGATCTCCTCGGAGGGGTGAGCGTAAGCTCGCACCTCAAGGAGCGTGACTTCCGGCCGCGAGCCAGAAGTCACGCTCCTTTCAGATTGATGGCTCCGACGCTACATGTTCGGGCAGGGGTGGGCGATGGCCGACGGACTGGTAGTAGGGGTCGAACTTGTCGTCGTCGAAGGAGCCGACGTTGCGGCATACGCCGCAACCGCTCCCCCGCCAAGCAGAACGCCGGTGAGGGTCAGAGCCCCCACGACCTTCATAACGCGTGGCCTCATGGTTGTTCACCTCCCTTCGGACTCCATTTGTGTTCTGACCACCGAACCGGGACCAGCACAGAGCATCCTGAGATTGGGCTGGTAATGCGCTGGGAGCCTTGGGGCACAGCTGCACTGCACCGCCCAGGGGCTCGCGCCTCGACGCATGGGGCTCTCCACCCGAGCCGAAGGCCCGTCCGAGCGTAAGGCGTTCATGTTGGCGCAAGGCTGGCGTGGACATGATTGGGCCTGGCGCTGGGAAGTGCCGTGACCGGAAGGAGAAGATCCTGGTGCACGAGGCCTCGGGTCGCAGGCCATGACTGGAACGAAGCCCGCCCGATCGCGGCGCTGGGCACGACGCCGTCGCCGCTTTCTCAGGGCGCGCCCTGCTGCTGGTACCCGCGCTGGTGGTCCTGCTCCTAGGCGTGTCATTGGCCGGTGCCGCCCTCAGCCCCGGCAACCAGAGCTTCGAGGCCAAATGGGCCGACTGGTTGCGCGCCCACCATGCCGGGCTGGTAGCCCAGCGCTTCGA